>JAIRPH010000155.1 GCA_031257135.1 Spirochaetaceae bacterium | reverse complement strand
TGAAAAGTCGGTTAAGATAGCGGAGCGTTTTGTGGATTTATCCGTTTTAAAGCAGAAAAGTTTTGACGATTGTCGGCATATCGCCAACGCAATAGTAAACGGATGTGATATAATTGTTTCGTGGAATTTTAAGCATATCGTTAATCACAAGACGCAGGCGGGCGTTAGAGCGATAACCACGCTGGAAGGTTACAAAGAGTTGCTTATTTATACCCCTACGTTTTTTATAGGAGGAGACGACGATGATACATTATGATATTCCCGAACCGGAATTAAGCCCCGATTTTACTCTGGAAGATATTCACAAAATCCGCGCATGGAGTTATGAGCGGTTGAAAGATGCCACCGTCGAAGAGCAGATTGCGGATATACACAGCCGCGCCGCGCCGCTCATCGAAGAACTCAAGCGCGGGCAGAAAAAGTCGCCGCAATGACGGTAAACGAACTTATCCCCGGGGATAAGTTTGCGATCCGCTATATCTGATGAATATAAACATACTGCCCTAAATGATTTCTGGGAAAAAACGCGGGAAAAGGCAGGCTCATATCTTTCGGGGAAAAGCCGATAGTGACGATATGAAATCATATCTTTGCGGGATAACCGCGGTTTTTTTTTCCGCATCCCTCGCTTTCGGAGACGTACATATCGATCCCATACGGGATAATACCATGACCGCGCAAAACGCAACGATACTGTACGCCGCGGGCGCGGTTTCACGGGAAAGACAGAGAAACATATATCCCTTTAAACCTGCAATAGACGGAAGCTATCGTTTTGAAATCTCAGGGCTGAAAAACAACGCCCGGGTAACTATCTCTATTTTCAACGGAGGAGACGAACTCATAGCCGCGTCCGCGGGAGCCGGCAACGGACAAGGAATCACCATGCCGGAAATGACCGGCGGACAGACCTATCGGATTCAGGTGGGGCGATACAGCGGAATCAGCTCGTATATCCTCAGCATTGGGTGTCAAAAAGAGCCGGTAGACCTGTCTCGCCTGACCGGATTGGAAGACAGTATCCAGTACACGGATCAGCGGAATGTCTATCTTTTCACCGCGCCCGCAGATGGAAGTTACCGCTTTGAAATCGCAGGGCTGAAAAATACGGCGAAGCTCAATCTCTGCGCGCGTGACGCTGAAGGGTATCCCATACGCTACGCCGCGGGCATCGGCAACGGCAAGGGATTCACCCTGAACGGCGTCATAAAAGGCGAGCCGTATCAGATTGAGGTCGGGCAGTCCAGCGGGTTCGGCGATTATACGCTGATTATCGGCCGCCAGAAAGAGCCGGCTGATATAGGACTTGACGCCGTATACGACAGCATCCAGTACACGGATCAGCGGAATGTCTATCTTTTCACTGCGTCCGCAGACGGACGATACCGCTTTGAAATATCCGGGCTGAAGCGTAACGCTAAAGTCAGCGTCTACGCCTATACCCTCGGCGGCGAAACGATACAGTTCACCGCGGGAGCCGGCAACGGTCACGGACTTACTCTGGGACTTGCCGGCGGCGAAACCTATCAAATTCAGGTCAGGTATCACAGCGGCTTCAGCGGATACGCGATAAAAGCCATGAAGCAATCCCCTTGACCATAGGTCTGAAGAACCGTAGAATTTCAGTATGAACATATCAGGGATAGCCATATCAGGAGCCGAGGCGTATATCGGGGCAGGCGGTAACGCCCGCGGATATTACGCCGCGCCGGAGCGGACCTTTTCAACGCCGGCATTTGTCTTGGACATTTCCCCGGAGGCTTGGGAGGCTTACGCCCAAAGCCGGCAACCGTCCGCTGGAACAGCCCAAGCCGCCGCGGTCTCTTCCCCCCAAGAATGTGAAACCTGTAAAAACCGCCGATATCGAGACGGCTCAAACGATCCTTCAGTCAGTTTCCAAACCGCGGCGCATATCGCTCCGGGGCAGGCGGCCGCGGCGGTTGCCGCGCACGAAAGCGAACACGTCTCTCACGACCAGATAAAAGCCGAACGAGAAGGCAGGAAAATCATCAGCCAAACCGTAACCCTTGAAACCTCAACCTGCCCCGAATGTGGACGAGTCTATGTCTCAGGAGGCAGAACCCGTACCGTCTCCGTCTCCGCTCCACAGCCGGAACCTCAACGCGTCGATTTATACGCATAAGCCCAGCCCGGAGCAGACTTTTTTTCAAGCGCGGTAAATCTTTTTCCTTAGCAAAACGGCGCGTTATCCGTTTTTTGTTACTAATTTTCAGTTTTTTTGTGGACAACGTTACATTATTGTACTATATTTTAGTATAGAACATCTTTGCAGTCTTGCAAGGAAAACGGGCGGACGGCGAGACCCACGCGCCGACCCTTTATCTGCATTTAAGGAGAAGATATGAGAAACAAACTGTTTTATGCCGGAATACTGATAAGCCTAGCCGTCAGTATAATTCTTGCAGGATGCCCTGACTCCGGCGGCTCCGCGCCGGAAAATCCTCTGCCCTTGTCGGTCGCCGTGAACCAGCCGGTCTCCCTGCTGGAAATAGACCCCTCAACGGATGCCCTTTCCCTTGCGGCTTCCGTTACGGCTTCTATGACCAGACCAAAGGCTTATACCGGAACGGCAACGGTAAGCCTGCTCTTTGAAGACAGTAACGGAGAAACCCAGTCCGAAGATGTCGGGACAATAAGCGGTGGAACCTTAACCCTAACCTTGCCGGCTGACGTAGACGAGTCTTTACTGCCCCCGCTGACCCTGACGGAAGGAATTACCCTACAGCCCCCCGCCGCGAAAGCCTTGACCCCGAGTTTCATCGCGACCGAAAACGGCGCGGTAAAAGGTATCCTGATTTTCGGAACCTACACGGTTTCTCCCGCAGGGGTCGGCATCGATTCCATTCAGTATATGTATTTCCCGCAGGCGACCACGATAAAGGGCAAAGGTTCATTGGATGCGTCTCAGCCTGATAATATTACCTTTGACGTAACCGGAAAAAAAGGCTGGAATGAACTGCTCTCTCATGCCGGGTTCAGCGGTATTTTCACTGACCTCACCACCGTCAGCGGAACGATGACGTCGGATTTTACCAAGAACGCCGGTATGCGATGGTGGCTCATCTCTTTAGACTCTTCCAAAACGCCCGAACCGCCGACGCCCCCAATGCCCGCAGGCGGAACCATAGCGGACAACGCGCCGGTGTATCTCGCTTCATCCTATCCCGCCGGAGCCGCGACGCTTTATACCGAAAACGCAACCGTAAAATTATCGCTCGGACAGGAAAATAGAGAAGTAGGCGTCATCGCTCATGGGAAATTAACCATAACCTTACCGGAAACCCTTGAAGACGAACTTTTGACTCCGCTCTCCTATTCATTCTCTGACTCTGGATTTACCATAACGCCGGCGGACGCTCAGGGAATATCTTCGGACTTTGTCCTGTTTGACGGCGATGAAGAAATCGGCGTCTTAATCCTTGAAAAAACTTCCGTTTCCATGTCCGCCTATAAGTACGACAGCGTTAGGTATATGTATTTTCCGCAGGAGACCGCCATCGCCGGTACCGTACAAAGTGAATCCGGAAGCCTTGGGGTTCAGATAAACGCACGCCCGGGCTGGAACCCGATATATACCGGCATAATCATGACCATGTCCCCCGATACCAGCGGCGGAATGTCAACGATAGTAACCTCAGATGTAACGCAGGTTCCCTCCGGACTGAAATGGACGGCAACTATAGACTAACTCCTCCGGGATATGCCGCCGGTTCTCGGCGGCGTACCTTCGGCTCACTCTTTGGAAACCATTTTCAGCACCAGTTTCGCCAGTTCGTCCTTGGGGTCTAACCGTACCGCTTCCTGCAAATCCTGAAGCGCCAAGTCTTTCCGTCCCGTTTCGCTGTAGAGGGTTCCTCGGCAGGAATAGGCATTGGCGGTAGGTTCGATTTTGATCGCTTCGCTGAAATCCTGAATCGCTTTCTCCGGCTCTTTCATTGACCGGTATACCGCGCCTCGGCGGGCGTATCCCCCAGCATACCCGGGGTCGAGCCTGATCGTTTCGGTGAAATCTTTAATCGCTTTATCATACTCTTCCCGCTCGGTATAGACGATTCCCCGCTGGTCATAAGCCAGCCTATTATTCGGTTCAAGCCTGATAAGCTCGCTAAGGTCTTTAATCGCCTCGGCGTATTCTTTTTTTTCACAATAAGCCGCGCCCCGGGCGCCGTATACCGGCGCGTAGCTCGGATCAATCTTGATCGCCTCGCTATAATCCGCAATCGCTTTATCCCGTATGCCCTTGAGCTGATACGCGCTTCCCCGAGCGGCGAAATATTCCGCTTTAGGATAAAGTTTGATGGCTTTAGTAAAAACCGCTAGAGCTTTGTCATAATCTCCATACTCAATAAAGGTTCCGCCTCGGTCAAAAAGCTCCTCGGCTTCATCGTTTACAGTATCTTCCGGCAACTTTCACTCCTCGCATAACTATACCGATAAAACAAAAAAAGACGCAATACCAAAGTCGCCGCATCGGGGTATTGACGAAGTTTTTTATTTCAGCTATACATAAAAAAGCCTCTTTATCCGTCCCTAGGACGGATCATTTTGTTGTGTCCGTAAGGAGGACCTATGCGTCAGTATGAACTGACCGTCATTTTTCCTTTGGAAGAAGACCAGTACAAGGCGGGACGGGAACAGGTAACTGCCGACCTCGCCGCGAACGGCGGAGAAATCCAAAAAACCGATGAAATCGGAGATAGAGACCTCGCCTATGAAGTCAAAAAGCGAAAACGGGGAAGATATGTCCTGTTCACCCTTAACCTTGATCCCGCAAAAATTGCGGGACTCGACCGGATTTTTAAGCTCAACGCCAATATCCTGAAATACCTCTTTGTCAATGTAGAGGAATAGGGAGGAATAGATGCCCGATCTTAATCACGTCGTTTTAATCGGAAGGCTGACCAGAGACGCAGAACTCAAATATACCGCCAATGGTCAGGCTGTTTGTAAATTTTCCATCGCGGTAAACCGCCGCAGAAAAAATGGAGACCAATGGGAAGATGAAGCGAACTTCTTCGATATTGTCGTCTGGGGCAGACAAGGAGAAGCGGTTATCCAGTACCTAGTCAAAGGAAAACTTATAGGCGTTGACGGAGAACTCAGGCAAGACCGCTGGGTTCAGGACGGTCAAAACCGCTCGAAAATTGAAGTTGTGGCAAACAATTTACAGCTTCTCGGCGGCGGGCTTGCCGGTTCCGGTTCCAGCGGGAATAATGGGGCTTCCGCCCCCGGTGGTTCAGGAACCGCTCCTTCCTACGGGCAGGGAGGCTATCAGGAACGCCGCAACGACAGCTATACAGACAGGGGACCGCCTCCGCGGGAACCTGCGGGCGGAGTATCTTCTGACGGCTTTACGGACGATATTCCCTTCTAACCTTCCCGCTCTTTACAGAGCGCGGGAGTTGAACAACTAAACAAGGAGCTTTCTATGGCTGATGAGCGATATGCTGAAAATGATCGTCCTCCCCGGTTGGAACGAGGGACGGACGTCCAGATGGATGGACGAGACGGCGACGACAGAACGTCCCGAGGCGGAAAGAGCGGCAAAATCTTTTTTAAAAAAAAGGTCTGTAAATTCTGTCTCCAGAAACTGAAAATCGATTATAAGGACGCGGACGTGCTTCGCCGTTTCATTACGGAACGAGGAAAGATACTCCCCCGCCGCATTACCGGCACCTGCGCGAAACATCAGCGGGCATTGGCGGTCGCCATCAAGCGGGCCCGGGTTATCGCGCTTCTTCCGTTTGTCGCCGACTGATACCGGATGATCCCTTATATACCTGCCTTACTAAGCGGCATCCTCAGCGCGGGACTATTCCGAAGCGGTTTGCCCGGGTTTTTATTCCTAGTCCCGTTGAGCTTTATGGCTTACGGATACCCATTCCCCTCGGTATGGGTCAGCGCGGGCATAGCCGTTTTAGGAAACGCGTTCGTCTCGCTCTTGTCAGCCGGGGCGCACCGCTGGATAGATATGCTGTACTTTACGCTGACCGCGCTGATTTTCAGCTGGATTGTAGCTCCTCCTTTTAGGCAGGTAGGACCGGTACGGATAACGTTACCCTACCGGTTTATTTTGGGGTCTGTTGCAGGGTCTCTCTTGTTTTTGCTGGTTACTGAGACAACGCAGGGAAGTTTCCGCGCGTTTCTCAAGACTCAGGGGGAACAGCTGAGTTCTCTTTTCATCGCCTCCGCCGGCAATGATGCGGTCCAGCGTTCTCTTTTAGAGCAGTATATTACGCCGGAAGCCGTCGCGGAAGCAATTACCCTAGTGATACTCCGAGGGGGCGGGCTTGTATCTTGTCTTGGGATTTTCTTTATAAGCCGGCAAATGGGGCTGTTGCTTGCCCGGCTTATTCGGCGTATAACCGTGCCGGAACAGATAAGCCTGTTTTATACGCCTCCCTGGTTTATTTGGGCATTGTCTTTTTCCCTGCTCGGAGCGGTGCTGGCTACATTGACGGCTTTGCCGCTTCTTGAAATTGGGGCATGGAATATGGTAACGATATGCAGTATCCTCTATCTGGCGCAAGGCTGGGGAATTGTGCGGCATTTTTTATCGCGCAAGAACTTGTCTCCGGTTATGCGGCTGGGGCTTAACATCCTGATTATCTTTCTGATATTCAGTCCGGGCATTAACGTCGTTGTTTTAGGATTGCTGGTATTGCTGGGTATTGCCGAGCATTGGGCGCCGTTTCGCGCGCCGAAAACTGATGGACCATCCTCTACTCCGGGGATGTGAACAAGGCTAACGAGGCATCCTCTGAGTTCTTGTTTTAAGTTTATATATGTAAAGGAGCTTGTAGAAACGCTATGAAAGTTATTTTGAATAAAGACCTTGCCCCCTTGGGAGAAGAAGGGGATGTAAAGGATGTAGCTAAGGGATACGCCCGGAATTTTCTTTTTCCCCGGGGCATCGCTCTTCCCTATACAGACCGAACCGTTAAGCTCTTCGAGGCTCGGAAAGAGGAGATTGAAACCCGAAAAAAAGAAAAACGAAAGGACGCCGCAGGCGTCAAAGAAAGGTTGGAATCTCTGGAGCTGACTATCACCATGCCCGCGGGAGCAAACGGTAAACTCTACGGCGCGGTTACGAGTCAAACCGTGGCGGACGAGCTGACTAAACAGGGATTCCAGATTGAACGAAAACGGGTTGAACTCGCCGGGAACGTTTTCAAGAGCGTAGGTAAATACAAGGCTTCGATTAAGCTCTACGAAAACGCCTTCGCGGAGATAACCGTTACCGTTCAAGGTCAGGCCGTTAAAACTGAAACCAAAGCCTCGGCGTCTTCAAAGCCCCGCCGCCGCCGGGGAGAGGACGAAGCCAAAGCGGAAGCCCCCGCGGAAACGGCAGAGCCTGAAACGGTCTCAGAAAACGCCTAATCCCGTAAACCGGCGGTTCTTAGAGGATACAGGATTTGAATCAATCCATTCCTCCTCATGATCCGGTGGCGGAGCAGGCTACCTTAGGCGCGTTATTGCAGGACAAGTACGCCATAGCTACCGCCATTCAGTATCTGAGGGCTGAGGATTTTTATTCCCGCGCAAACGGCAAGATTTACGAAGTTATACTCGATCTTTTTAGAAAGGATGTTGAGGCTGATATTCTGACGGTAACGCGGGAGCTTCGGCAGAACGGGAAACTCGATGAAGTGGGCGGTCCGGGCTATGTGGCTTCTCTGACCAATCTGGTGCCGTCCAGCGCGAACATCGAATATTACGCCCAAACCGTCCAGAGTTACGCGCTCAGACGGGCATTGATTCGGATTTCCAATGAGGTTATCGTGAAATCCTACGATGAATCTCAGGAGACCCGGATCATTCTGGAGGAGACTCAGCAGAAAATCTTTGCTCTGGGCGAGAGCCGTCAGACCTTTCGGTATAAAAAAGCCGGCGAAATCGTCCGGGAAACCATCGACGTTATTGAACGGCTGTATCAGTCAAAAAAAAACTTAACTGGGATTCCTTCGGGCTTTGACGATCTGGATCAGTTGACCGCGGGGTTTCAGCCGGCTGAACTTATCATCATCGGCGCGCGTCCTTCTATGGGGAAGACCGCGCTTGCCCTCACGATGGCTTCTCATATTTCCATAAAGCAGAAGATACCGACCGGTTTTTTTACGCTGGAAATGTCCGACCGGGCATTGATGCTGAGGCTTATCGCCTCGGAGGGGCGGATAAACGCGAACGCCATCAGAACCGGTTTTTTTCAGGAAAGCGATTTTCAGAAACTCATGGAAGCGGCTGGAAACATCTATGACGCGCCCTTGTACATTGTGGATATGCCGAATATGAAGCTCCTTGATCTTCAGGCGCAGGCTCGGCTTCTGCGGTCTCAGGAGCGGGTGGAAATTATTTTCATTGATTACCTGACGCTTATCACTTCTGATAATTTCCGGCTTCCTCGGCACGAGCAGATCGCCGAAATTTCCCGATCTCTTAAAAGCCTTGCCCGGGAGCTTAACATTCCCATTGTCGCGCTTTCCCAGCTTACCCGGGAGGCTGAGAAGGAAAAGCCCAGTCTTGCCAGCATACGGGAATCCGGCGCAATCGAGCAGGACGCGGATGTGGTGATGTTTCTTCACGGGAAACGTGAATCCGACCGAGACCCGGCGGAACGAACCAACGAAGAGGGAATTGAGCGGGACCTGATTCTCGCAAAGCAGAGAAACGGTCCGGTAGGAACGGTTAATCTGCTGATGCTGTCAAAATACGCGAAATTTGTATCCCTTGCCAGAACCGCGGACGCCCCGTAACCCGCTATTTGACAGTTTTTCTTAGTCTGCGTATCATACCAGTCAGGAGGACGTTGTGATTGAAGCCGCACAGGTAGTGAAACGGTACGGTCCGCATACGGCGGTGGATCAGGTCAGTTTTACCATAGGCAAAGGCGAAATCGTGGGCTTTCTTGGACCTAACGGCGCGGGAAAATCCACTACCATGAATATCCTTACCGGGTATATATCGTCTACTTCCGGGACGGTTACGGTAGACGGGCTGGACATTTTGGAACATCCCATAGAAACCAAGAAGAAGATCGGCTATTTGCCGGAAAATCCGCCGCTTTACCCGGAAATGACGGTGCGGGA
Source organism: Spirochaetaceae bacterium (assembly GCA_031257135.1). GTDB lineage: Bacteria > Spirochaetota > Spirochaetia > Treponematales > Breznakiellaceae > JAITHW01. The sequence goes on along the minus strand of JAIRPH010000155.1, from coordinate 10,833 downwards.
TTACCTTGTCTTTGCCGGAGAAATCAAAAAGGTCAAGCGGGAAACCCGGAAAGCCCACATCAATCGGATTATGGAAACCGCCGGGCTGGAGCATACCGCGGGAAGGCTGATAAAGAATCTCTCCAAAGGGTATCGTCAGCGGGTTGGACTGGCTCAGGCGTTGATCGGAGACCCGGAGACGCTGATTCTCGACGAGCCTACCGCGGGACTCGATCCTAAGCAGATTATGGAAATTCGGGATTTGATTATCGCTCTTGGGAAGGATCGTACGGTTATTCTCAGTTCCCATATTCTGCCCGAGGTGAGCGCGGTATGCCGGCGGGTGCTGATTATCAATCAGGGGAAAATCGCCGCGGACGGAGCCGCGGAGGAACTGTCGAAGCGGCTTTCCGGGGGGAATCAAATCCTCCTCCGGCTGGAGGGAGAAAAAACCGCGCTGGAAGATGCCCTGAAAACCGCGCCTTTTATCCGAGGGTTTGAGTTTCGGGAATCTCCCGAAGCGGGAACCGCGGATGTGGCGGTTTCCGCCGCCGAGGACGCGGACATCCGGCGGGAGCTGTTCCGGTTCCTCGCAAAAGCGGACATTCCGGTTCTCATGATGCGGTCTATGGACATGAGCCTTGAAGAAATATTCCTTAACGTAACTACTCAGGAGAAATTATGATTGCCATACTGAAGCGGGAGCTTCGTTCCTACTTTCTTACCCCGGCGGGATACATTTACATGGGGTTTTTTCTGCTGATCGCCGGGATTTACTTTGTTTTCATCAATCTGATCCGCATGAGTTCCGATTTCAGCAATTTTTTGGGGAGTATTCTGCTGATATATCTCTTTACTATCCCTATGCTGACGATGCGGCTGTTCTCGGAAGAACGCCGGCAGAAGACGGATCAGCTTCTGCTTACCGCGCCGGTAACGGTGGCGGAAATCGTTATGGGGAAATTTCTTGCGGCTTTTATTCTGTTTCTCCTGACCTTGGGGGCGACCGCGCTGTACGCGCTGGTTATAGCGGTATTCGGAGAACTGGCGTTGGCGGCAACGGTCGGCGGCTATTTGGGCTTTATATTTTTGGGGGCTTCTTATATTTCCATAGGGATGTTCATTTCAGCGGCGACGGAAAATCAAATTACCGCGGGGGCGGTCAGCTTTTTTTCGCTTCTTATGATATGGCTTATTGACTCGGTGAGTCAGATTTTCCCTACCGGCATTACTTCGGGACTGATTGCCGCGCTTTTTTTGGGCGGAATCGTGTGCGCGTTTCTCTATTTCAATACCCGGAATCTCTATATTGTCTTAGCCGGGGCGATTGTCTGGGGCGCGGTCATTGCCGGGCTTTATGGTTTCAACCGGACCGTCTTTAACGGCTTTATACGGAAAGTTTTTTCGTGGTTTTCCCTGAACAAGCGGTATCAGGATTTCACTTTGGGGATAGTAAAAGGAGAGGCTCTCTTTTATTACGCTTCTTTTTGCGGTTTGTTTCTGTTTTTGACCGCCCAGCTTATTGAGAAACGGCGGTGGAATTAGATGTTAAACCGTATTTCCAGCTCTTTGAGAACCCGGTATGTAAAATACGGAGGCTTTGCGGCGGTTATTGCGATTGGGGCTATCGCGGCGGCGATACTGCTTAACCTTATTGTCCAGATGATTTCGCCGCAGTTCGATCTTTCTCCGAACAAGGTCTTTTCTCTTTCCGAACAGACTCTGCGCGTCATTGAAGCGGTCAAGGAACCGGCGGCGATTTACGGCATTTGGGAGCCGGGCGGAGAAGAAATTCGGGCGAAAGAGATTGCGGAACGCTACGCGGCGAAGAACCGGCTTATCCGCTTTGAAGCCGCTGACCCCGACCTGAATCCGGGCTTGATGAAACGCTTCGACCGGAACGGCAAAGGCATACCCAAAGGCTCGCTCGTCGTAGAAGGCGCGAAGGGCTTTAAGGTTATTACTCCTATGGATATGTATGACGTGTATTACAATCAACAGCAGGCTCCGCAGGTTACGGGCATAGCCATAGAGAAACGGATTACCGCCGCGCTCCTATACGCCGGCGCGGGGGAGACGCCGGCGGTGTACGAAATAACAGGACATCAGGAAGCTCCCCTTGCCGTGCAGGATGCTCTGGAACGGGAGAATTACGCGCTTCGGCAGGCGAGTCTCATGCAGACGCCGATTCCTGAAAACGCCGCCGGAGTGATTCTGAATAATCCGAAAACCCCCTTCGCTCCGGCCGAGGCGGAACGGCTACGGGACTACCTCGAAGGCGGCGGGCGGCTGTTGGCTCTGCTGGATTACCGGAGCGGCGCGGCTGAAAGCCTCAACGACGTCCTTTCCGGCTACGGTCTCCGCTTCGACTACGGCGTCGTGGCGGAGCTTGATCCGAATTACCGTTTCGGCGGAGGCTCGCTCTTTGAATTCCTGCCGGCGATGCAGGCTCAGGATATAGTCAATCCCCTGATTGAGAACAAAACGCCGGTATTCATGCCCTTATCTATGGGCGTTTCGGTATCGGACATCCGGCGGCGGACGGTCAAGGCGGTTCCCTTTCTTGCTTCTTCGGACAAGTCCTTCCTGCGGACTGATTTGAACAGCTCCGCTCAGGAACAGCTTCCCGCGGACATACCCGGTCCGATTACGCTGGGAATCGCCGCCGTTGACCCGGAATACCCGGAAGATGGAAAGCAGACTCGGATAGTCCTTGTGGGCAACGCCATGTTCGCGGAACTGACAGCGCAGATACCGGGAAACCTCGATTTCTTCATGAACGCGCTGGCGTGGATTACGGATCGTCCTGAAGTCCTGTCTGTAGGGTCCCGTAGTACCTTTATGATGCCTATGAGCATGAATCAGCTTACCGCCTTGATTATCGGGCTGGTCTTTGTGGTACTGATTCCGCTTATCTGCTTTGTTTTAGGGCTGATAACGTGGCTTAGACGCCGGCACTTGTAAGCTCTCGTCCTTCAAAGCGGGATTTTCTCTTAAAAAGTGGGGAAAACCTCCTAAAAAGCGAGGAAAACCTCTTAAAAAGCGGGGAGAGGCTGGATCGGAACAAGGCTGACGGCGTTTCATGCCGGAAAAACGTCTCTGTTAGAGACGGGAAAGAGTATCTTACCAAAGAGGAGGACTATCTCAAGGCTGAGTCCTTGAGGTTTTGGTCTGTAATTTTTATGACAAAACAGGTTAAAGGTTTTATCGGCGGGGCGGCGGTTGTTATCATCCTGCTGGGAGGGTATTTTGGGGCGAAAGCCTATCGGACTAAGAAAAGCGCGATTCCTCAAGGCGGCTATGCGTCTAAGGAGTATTTCCCGCTGGCATCGCTGGACTTCAACGCCCTGACCGCCCTGTCTCTTCCCGGCGCAGGACTGACCCTGAAACGGGAAGGCGAGCGGTGGGAGCCTCATCCGGCGTTGCCGGGTCCTTTGAATCAGAGCGAGGTGAACGCTATTGCCCGGTCTCTTTCGGTACTGCAAGCGGAGCGGGTCATAGAAGAAAACCCGCAAGACCTCTCGGTGTACGGGCTGGACGCGCCGGCGGGGCGCATCCTTTTAACCGCCGGAGACGGAGAAACCGCGGAGTTCATCGGCGGAAGCATGAACCCTTCCCGAACCGCCTATTATGTGATGAAAGCCGGAGACCCCAAGGTATATCTGGTATCTTCTTACTCCGGTTCCGGGATTTTTGCGGATGTTTCCCGTATTCGGAACAAGATCGTCTCCTCCTCTTTCGCCGTAGCCGACGTGAGCCGGTTTCTGCTGGAATCTCCTGAGCTTCGCATCGACATTAGGGCGAAATCAGGGGACGATCCCTTGCTTGCGCCGTTCTGTACGCACATCATGGACGCGCCCTATGCGGCGCGGCGGGGGGTGAGCGGCGAGCGGTTTGAACCGCTGGTACAGGGCTTTCAGAATCTGCGGGTTCTGGATTTTATCGACCCTCATCCGGCAGACCTTGAACCTTACGGGCTGGATAAGCCCCTTAGGGCGTTCATCGAAACGCCGGAAGAGACTCTGGACTTGCTTCTTGGGAAGCGCGAAGAGGGGCGGCGGTACGCCCAGCGAAACGGAGAGCCGGAAGTTTTTACCATATATGATATTGAGCCGCTCTTGACGGTTACTCCCTTTAGCCTGCTCGATAAATTTGCGCTGATTGTGAGCATCGACCGGGTGGATGCCGTTGCCGTCCGAGGCGGCGGCTCGGCTTTGACCGGCGAAATTCGGCGGCAAGGGGAAGAAACCTCCTATTTTTTCAATGGAAAGCAGGTGGAAGAGAAAAGTTTCAAAAGCTGGTATCAGAAAGCAATCGGCGTTTTGGCGGACGCGGAACTTCCCAATCGTCCGCAGTACGGCGGCGTCGCGGAAATCGCCATCGAATATCGGCTGAATAATCCGCCCGAAACCGTTGCGGCGGTTCGCTTTATTCCGTACAATCGGGATTTCTATGCCCTTGAATCGGAGGGCGTCGCGGAGTTCTTGGTTTCCCGGTCTCAAATCCGGGGCGTCTACGAAGCCGCGGAACTGCTGAAGCCTGCGGACTAAAAATCCGCCGCCATCGGGCGATTTTTCCGCCCGCGCCGCCCCTCGAACCGCCCTCACGCAGGAGGAGCTTCCCGGGCAAGCTCCTCCTTGATCCGCTCAAGACTGTAGCCCTGCTCCAAAAGCTCGATTATCCTGGACTCAGCCCGCTTAAAAGCCGCTTGAACCGCTTGTTCCTCACGGGCTTTGAACGCCTCTTCCCGGGCTTTGAACTGCTCTTCTAAGGTTACTCGTTCCTTTTTGAACTGCGACTGGAATCGTTCTTCTAATACCATTTGTTCCTCCTTAAATTCAGGATAATTTCCGTATAGCTCATCGTGCATACGGATGCTATGCTCCATCAGGATTATTGCGTCTTCTCCGGTTAGTATGCCTTCGGACTGGGACCGGTGGAGGATGGTTTCCATCTCGCTGATCAGCTCGGACGCTTCCGCGACCAGCTCGCGGCGGCGTTCCGGGGCGATGTTTTTCCGTTTCAGCTCCTTCCGAAACTTCACCAGACAAAAAGGCAGAAGTACCAATAGTCTCTTTGACTCAAGTTCTTCAAGACTTTGGTCCGCCATCTTGAAAACCCGTATTTTGTAGTCGAAATACCGATCCGGCTCTTCCTCGGAAATCAGCCGCAGGGTCATCTGGTCGGGGGTATTCTCCGCGCTTTCCCAGTAGATGACGCATCCGGCGGGAAGCCGCAGGGTTATCAGATCGCCGCCGCTTATCTGTTTTGTTTCCCGGGCGTACTCAAAGGCGTACTCGAATATCCGCAGTCCGATATTTTTATCTTCTTTTATCTGAACTTCTACCGCGTAGTTGAAGCGCGTAGTATCGCTCTCTATATTTACCGTCAAGATAAGATCGGAGCGCAGGTTTTTGAGGTTTTTACCTCGTTTTTTTACGGTTTCGGTTTTCCCGAAGCTGACCTCGGCGGTAAGCGGATGAGTTCTGCCGAACAAGCCGTTAATAAAAAGAATGACCGCCGCGGAGCCGATCTCATAGAGAATATGCTTAAAGGTCAGATCAAAAATATGCGCGGTTTCCCGCTCTGTTTTAGGTTTTTTTTCGGGCATTATCTTAGAGTATATCTCTAAAAAGGGATAGGAACAAGCGCAGAATATGCGGTCCAACTAGCGCGTTTTCCATTCTCTGCCGATTATAGTAGAGTATGAAGAGCAATTTGCAAATAATTTTGAATCGAATCGTAAAAGAACGAGGCATCGGGATACTGGATAAAGCCGGGCAATGTAAAGCCTTACTGCACGACTATGCGAAAGGCACCTTCAAACGGGAAATACACCTGTTCGTTTTGAGCCTTGAAGCAGGATGCCATCGGGAATTACTCAGAACCGAGGAGCCTGAACCGATCAAACAAAGACTTATATGGAAATTGCAGGACGATTACGGGATTATCCCGGCTTATGCGGAAGAAACCATAACTCTCTTAGGAACCCTTATCGAAGAACGAGAACTGACCGACGAAGAAAAAGCAGTCAAATTGGAAAAAGCCGCTCAAAAAGGAGATTACCGATCCCAATATGAGCTGGGGCTTTTGTGCAAAAAACTGCAAAAATATGAGGCGGCTCTGTATTGGTTTGAAACCGCGGCTAGACGAGGCATAGACTTATATGAAGAATTGCAAAAACCGCATATTCCGCGTCCCATACCGGATGATTTTGTCCCCGTAACCGGCGGAACCTTCATCATGGGAAGCCCCGACGCCGAATGGGGACGAAAAGATAACGAAACTCAGCATGAAGTTTGGGTCAGCGGATTTTACATAGGAAAACATGAAGTAACTCAGGAAGCGTATCTGGCGGTAATCGGAACCAATCCGAGCCACTTCAGAGGAGCGAACCTGCCGGTGGAATCGGTAAGCTGGTTTGACGCCGTAGCCTACTGCAACGCCCGAAGCGAGCAGGAAGGGCGAATCCCGGCGTATATCATAGATACCGAAGCCGTGCGCTGGAACCTCCGGGCTGACGGCTATCGCCTCCCCACCGAAGCCGAATGGGAATACGCCTGCCGCGCCGGAACCGCTACGCCTTTCAGCATAGGGAACAACATCACCACAGACCAAAGCAACTACAACGGCCGCTATCCGTATAACACCATGACCAAAGGCGTATTTCGGCAAACTCCTCTCGCCATAGGGAGTTTCCCTCCTAATCCGTGGGGCTTGTACGATATGCACGGCAATCTCTGGGAATGGTGCTGGGACTGGTACGGCGCGTATCCGCTGGAACCTCGGACGAACCTCACTGGTCCGGCTTCAGGGGCGGATCGGGTAATCCGAGGCGGAAGCTGGTGCAGTCTCGGTCAAAACCTGCGATCCGCTAACCGGGGACTTAAAATTCCGTCTTATCGGGCTTTCGATTTAGGCTTCAGGCTTCTTCTTCCGGGGCGCGCGGAATAGTTCCGTCGTCATTGACCGCTATTCCCTCGGCGCGGAGCAGAGCGGTTTGCAGGTCTCGAAGCTCCCCCGGAGGAAAGGCAATGCGTCCGTCAGCTTTGACGATGCGATGCCACGGAAGCCTTTCAGAGCGGGACATACTGTGAAGGATTCGGGCAACCTGCCGCGCGCCGTTGGGAAGCCCTGCGGCGAGGGCAATGTCCCGGTAGCTTGCGGTCTTGCCCGGCGGCACTTCGCGTATCGCCTCGATGATACGCATAGTCGTTAGGGTCATCTCCGGCGCAGTACCGTTCCCGATGATCCGCCGAGAAACTTATCGTTATCGTTGACCATGACTCCGTTGACGGCGACCGCCGTGAAGCCGATTCCGAACTGACAGGGGTCAAGGTAGTCCGCATGATTTTCTATTTTTGCAAGGTCGAAGACGGTTATATCCGCGTCATAGCCCTCTTTGATAAGCCCTTTATTCGGAATAGAAAACGTCTCCGCGGGCGCGCCGGTTATTTTGCGAATTGCGGTTTCCAGCGGCAGGATTTTCCGGTCCCGCACATATTCGGCGAGCAGTTTCGTATAGGTGCCGTATTGCCGGGGATGAGGCTTTCCGCTGGCAGGGTAAATCGAATCCGAGACGATCAGACTTTCAGGATAGCGCATGATGGTTTCGATGTCCTGTTCATCGGCGATGAAATCGACCATAGCGACATCGCCGTTTTCGTCGGCGAGGAGGTCGAAAGCGGCGTCAAAGGGATCGCAGTTCCGCTCCGCGGCGATTTCAGTAATCCGCTTGCCGATGCAGTCTCGATTCTTGTCAGTCTGTACCGAACTGACCATGATGTTTTCCCAACCGATCAGCTCAATGAAATTATCAAACCGAGTCTGGGGGGACTTGAGTATATCCGCACATTCTCTGCGGAGGGTCGGGTCTTTCAGCCGCTCGGTCGTTTTCGCAAGCCCGCCTTCAAGAAATTCCGGCGGTAAGATGTAAACGAGCTGGGTCGATCCGGCAGTCCATGGGTATACGTCAAGAGTTATCCTTATTCCCCGTTCTCTGGCGCGGTTAAGGGTTTCCTCGGCTTTTTTCAGGAGACGCCCCCAGTTTTTTTGCCCGATGCACTTAAAATGACTTATATGAAGCGGGAGCTTCAGCGTTTCCGCCAAGCCGACGACCTCAGCGAGAGATTCCGCCAGCGACGTACCCTCGCCCCGGATGTGCGTAACCAAAGGAAGACCGGTACCTCGTATAGGCTCCAGAATTTCGATACAGTCCTGAATATCCAAGAGGTTTTCAGGGATATACGCCAGCCCCATAGATACCCCAAACGCGCCGCTGTTGACCGCGTCTTCAAGGTACGCGTGGGCGGCATGAATCTCTTCTTTTGAAAGTTTACCCGGTTCAAAGCCCTTTACCGCTCGTCTGATCGCTCCGTTTCCGATGTGAGTCCCGAAATTAACCGCCGGCTTCCGGGTTTCCAGCAGGCTGAGATACTCGGAACAGGCGTCAAACTCCGTATCCGGCGGCAGGTTCCCGATGATAGGCTTTAAATAGCGGGCAATTTCACTGCGCCGCCCCCGCGGAAACGGGACTACGCTCAGTCCGCAATTTCCGTTAATCGTAGCGGTAATTCCCTGCCTGACTTGGAGTTCCCCGAAATCGGGACCGAATACCGCCGCGTCTTCATGGCGGTGAACGTCGATAAACCCCGGAGTTACATACTTATTGGAAGCGTCCAGCTCTTTTGATGCGCGCTCTGGTATATTCCGCCCGATACGGACGATTTTCCCCTTGTCAACGCCGACATCTCCGGGGTAGGGCGTTCCGCCTTGTCCGTCAACGATACAGCCGTTACGGATCGCCAAATCAATCATAGTTTCTCCTGCTTTTCGATGGGCTTTAGCATACCCAATATGACGGCGGAACGCAATAATCCGAGAAGGACTCGCTTCAAAGTAATTAAAAAAAAGGTTATTATTTTTTAAAAACCCGCTGGGTTTGTTATTGACTAAAAAACAATCCTTTGATATGTTGATTTCATTCGGAATTTACGCAGTATGCAAAACGCTATAGCAAACATTTCCACCTTCTCATTAGGGCAGACGAAGGGCTTTACGCGAATACGCGAATACGCGAATACGCGAAAAATTTTAGCCGATAAATCTTTCTTTGTCAAGTACCTAACGCCTTTTTTATCTTTTTCAAAAAAATTTTTTCCCGCAAAAAGAGCCGAACATCCGGCTTTTTTATACCTTGCCCGTCCGGGCGGGGGAATATCACGTTCAAAATCTTATTTTGGAGGATTTGTTTTATGAAGAAACTGTTCGCAGTTTGCATTATCGGTCTGGCATTGGGAACCGCAGGGGTCTTTGCGGATCATCCCGACGGCTGGGGTATCGGTCCGGGGTTCGGCTTTAACTGGGGCTGGCCCTTCGGCGGCGGCGGCGGAAGCGCGCCGGGCATCTATTTGTCCCTGAAAGCTCCTAAATTGCCCGTATTCTGGGGTCTTTCTTTGGGCTTTGGAACTAATTACTTTGGACTCGGGGTTACGGGGGACTGGTATATCATAGACAAGCCCTTAGCTCCGGCCGCCAAACTCCACTGGTTCCTCGGAGTCGGCGGCTTCCTGACCTTAAATATCTGGGGAGGCAGTTGGTCCTATGCGGGCGGCAGTGCAAAATGGAGTTATCTCGAGTTCGGAGGAGGCGTCAGAGTACCCGTAGGACTAAGCTGGCAACCGCTCGATTGGCTGGAGGTCTTCGGTGAAATAAATGCAAGCCTCGGTATCGGCGGTTCAACAGATTCTGTTATCGAATACGATGTCGGCGGTGAAAAACTGAAACATACTTACCATGAAGGCGGATTGTGGTTTCCGGTCGGCGGCTTAGGCGGCGCGATAGGCGTTCGGTTCTGGTTCTGACGGAGTTGCGCCTTCCGGCTGACGTCTCGGCTCCGCGCCGGGGCGTATCAGCCCCGCGCGAAGGCGGATAGGAGGAGGCGGACGCGCTCTGACTGCTCTTATCTATCTCCATTGATAGATTTGCGAAATACAGCCCTAGAGAACCTCCAAGTCTCTAGGGTTTTTTGTCTTCAGACGGGAGGCGCAGGGACTGTACGGTATCAAGGTCTAACCCGGTTATCTCGGCAATATCCGCGCTGTCCCATCCTTTCCGTATCATGTTTTTCGCTATCTCAATCGACCTTCGATCTTCACCCTCGCGCCGCCCCTGCTCTTCACCCTCGCGCCGCCCCCGCTCTTCGCCCTCGCGCCGCCCCCGCTCTTCCAAGCGAGCCGCCAAGCCGGATTTCTCGATAATCTCCTCTAAGGCTGAACTCTTTAGCATCATCATCTCCTCCAAAAGTTCTTTATTCGCACGGATTATTACATCCACATACGCACTCACATCCATCTTATGATCGCCCGCGCCTACCTGTATAGCCCAAGCCATCGTCTCCTCGTCTAAGCCGGTATTCAGACTCCTCAAAAAAAGATTGCGCTCCCTGGAAAGCTCAGGAGTCTCTATGATTTGTACCGGAAACGGCAAGCCTCCAACGCAGTAAATCCCCTTCTCCTGTTCTGTTACCGTATCTTTCCATATGTTTTGTATATACCGGCGCACGGATAACGACCGTTTCGTTACCAAAACCGAAAGAGACATATCGGTTATGTCCGTTTTATGCAACGAAGCATACAAAAATACATATACAATGCCTTTGTAAAACTCCTCAACAGAAAAACTGGAGGTGATCTACAAAGTATGATAGAGAGAGTATGACAGACAAAAGCGATACTATGGAATAATGCAAATCACCATAGAACTCAAATGCCCCCAATGCCATAGCAATACTATAGTCAAAAACGGAAAAAAAAGCAACGGCTCACAGAATTATCTCTGCAAAGACTGCGGACG
>JAIRPH010000084.1 GCA_031257135.1 Spirochaetaceae bacterium | reverse complement strand
CTCCGCCGATGTCGAGAACCACGATGCCGTTTACCGCTCCTTCCTTGATGGAAAGGACCTTTCCTTTTAATTGATTTCGCGCGCTGATTTTCATTGTTTTCTCCTTGAATTATTTTTTGGGACTCTCCGGCTATGCGCGCGCTTCGCCTCTTCCGGCTCAATAGCGTCACGATATTCCGTTTCCCATCCCTCCAGTCTAGCATACCTTTCTAATTCGGAATTGCTAATCTTGAAAGATTTGACCTTGTAGCGTATACTATGGTATAGTATATTCGGTAAAAGAGGATTTTCTAAGGAGTCATTTATGCGAATTAAGTATATCCTATCAGGCTTGGTAGGAATAATAGTTCTTTTCAGCGGCGCATCTTGTTCCTCCAGCCCCAAAGGACCCGAACCTTCCGGGTCATCCCGGACGTCTCAAGATGCAGTCATAGGAAAAACCCAGTCCGCGCCGGACCATAAGGAACCGTATACGGCGGCGGCTCCTGCGGCTGAAGCCGGACAGGAGCCGAAACCAGTCGCTCAGGTCCTGCCGGAAGAGCCGGCAGTAGCCCTTCCGCCGGTTGACGCGGAAAAACGCCGCCAAGCCGAACAGGGCATACGGGAAACTCTGGCGTTGTTAGGAAAAGGTCCTGCATTGGCGCAGAGCGGGTCTTTTTATTTTATTCCTTTAGCCTCGCTTGCTCTAGTCGAAGACGGCGTTTCGGATGTCCCGAATACGCTTATTGATGAATTACGAGTTGACAACCCCTTTTACCGGAAAAGCGAGGATTTACTTAACGAAGCGGTGCGTCTCTATGAAAACGAGGAATATGACGAAAGCCGTAAAGCGAGTCAGGAAGCTCAAAAGTACGCTCGTTTGGCTGAAAAAGAGGTGGAACAGCAATTAAAAACTAATGAAGTCGATAAACTCATTATTGACGCCGAAAGTATGCTGAAAGAGGCGGAGGAATTGGTGAACAAGGTGAAAAAAATAGCCCCTGCGACTCCGGCTCCTGTTCAGTATAAACAGGCTCAGATTGCGTATGCGAACGCCCGATCCGCTCGATCCACAAAAGATTGGGAGGAAGTACCCTCGGCTGTGGATACGGCGAAACGCAACGCCCGGGAAGCCATTGACATTCTCACAGGATACCTGAAAAACGCTGAAAGAAATCCCGCATCCTCTCAGGAATTCGCTTCAGCTTCTTCCGCATCCTCTGGTTCTCAGGGAACGCAGTCGGTTCAGTCGGACTGGAACTGGGGAAACATAGGAAACGATCAGCCGGCAACCGCGAGAACTGAAACCCCCGCGCCTTCGCCGCCTGCGGTCCAGAGTTCTTCGGCAAATGCGACTCCGGCTCCCAGAGTAACCGCATCGCCTCAACCGAGCCGTCCTGCGGCTTCGCCCTCGAAAACGCCTCAAGCCCCGGACATGGGACCTGCTATGATCGGAACAAGCCCCGGGGTTCCCGGTCTTTCAGGGTCCGCCCCTAAAGAATCGCCTGTTTCGTCGGCACGGACGAATCCTGCCCGGGGATCCGCGGCATCGCCGTCATACGCTGGACTTTCGCGTTCAGCCTTAGAGGATAATACGCCTCCGGCGCCGAGCCTTTCTTCGAGGACTGTCAGCGTAGCTTCTGCGGGACCGGTTAATACTCCTCGTGTGCCGGCAATGGCGGAAATCAGCAGACCCGCTACCGCAGGACTGCCGTCTCAAACCGGGAGTAGCCCTATTCGGAATTCCGCCATCCCGGAATTGCCCCCTTCCGGGGCGCCTCATATCTCCTCGTCCTTGGGGCAGGGAGAAACGGGCGCGCCTCCGCAGGATACCGCGCTACGCCTTGCGGCGCAGTACCGCGTTCAAACTTGGGAGGCTTCTTCGGATTGTTTATGGAATATTGCAGGTAAGCCCTGGGTGTACGGCGATCCGAATAAGTGGACCCACCTCTATCGGGCGAACATCGCCAAATTACCGAACCCCCAGAATCCTCACCTTGTCCCGCCGAACTTAGTGCTGGATATTCCCAGCATCAACGGAGAAGCCAGACAGGGCGTCAGTACCTGGGAAGGCATCCGAACCGCCGCCCGCTAATATCATCCCCGCCTCAAGGCGGGGATATCTGCGAAAACAGAGCCAAAGCGGTTCCCATGAGAGCATGAATATAGGGAGGCTTGCCGATGCCATGAAACGCCTCTTCTATAGGCGTTAATTCCACATCCACATATTCATCTTCATCCAAGTTTTGACCAGCCAAAGGCTTTAAATTTTCAGCCAAAAAGAAGTGAACCCGATTGGACATAATAGCCGGATTCGGACTGCAATCTCCCAGTTTCCTGATACTGCCGGCAGTATACGCAGTTTCTTCCTGCAATTCTCTGAGCGCGGCGGACTCGGCGGATTCGCCGGGTTCAAAAACGCCTCCGGGGAATTCCAAGCTCAGTTCTTGAGACCCATGCCGCCACTGCCGGACCATTATAAACTTCCTGCCTGCTTCGGTTTCCAATACCGGCACCACAATAGCCCAATCCGGAGCGTCCAGTACGGTAAATGTCCGCAGATCATTGTCAGGAGACCGGCAGATACGTTCCTGAATGGAAAAAATCGGACAAGAGAATACCTTCCTGCGCCCCTCTTCTTTCCAAATCAAGCGTTCGTTACTATGAAATTCGTTATGCATAGGATAAAAATAGCACAGAATCAAGAAAAACTGAAAGAGGTCATCCGGGCTATGGTTTTAGATGCAGGTTTTGTCCGCGGGCGGTTTCTCGCGCCTTTTAACCCGCACGGCTCGATGCCGGAACAATACCGGACAGGCTCGCCTTCTCTGCTTGTCGCCGCGTTGGGGTACGGAAACCAGAATCATACCGAACCAGCCTCTGACCCTTACCGCGGCGTTATCGCGCCTTTTGCCCGGCGGAATTATTACCGGACCGCGGTACGGCGGCTTCAGGAGCTTGCCAAAGAACTCCGGCTCCGGTACGGCGGCGCAAAGGCTGATTTCAGGATTCTCTGCAATTCTCCGGTGCCGGAGAAACCGCTGGCTGTTGCCTGCGGGCTTGGCGTTTTAGGGCGAAACGGACTCGTCATTACCCCCGAAGCAGGCTCGCTTATTATCATCGCCGCTATGACCTTGCCTTTCGAGGTAATCGGAGACGGTCCCATAACAGGGCATTACTGTGCCGCCTGCGATCCTGATCTGCCTCCCTGCGCCGAAGCCTGTCCGACCAAAGGGCTGTGCGGAGACGGCTCCATTACCCTCAGCCGCTGTATCCAGTGGTACGCTTCCGGTAGGGAGGAAACCGTCCCGGCAGAGGTCGTCCGGCATTGGGGAAACCGGCTGTACGGCTGTACCGCTTGTCAGGATGCCTGCGTTCATAACAGACGCCCGCTCTACGGCGTCCGCGTCGAAGAAGGTTCCCTGCCGGCGCATCTTGATCTTCATGAACTGCTTGAGATGAGCGATGAAGCGATGAAGGCGCGGTTTAAGGGGACCGCTCTTGGCTTCTCATGGCTTGGTCCTCAGGGAATACGGCGAAACGCCCGGATGATTCTTGAATATCTACGGCAATACAAGAAATAAAAGGCGTTGAGTTTTTCAGCCGTTCCCAGTTGGGCTATTGCGAAAACCAGCCCTACCGCGAGCGCAATGATAGGATTCTCTAAAAACGTACACATCTGCAAAGCAGAGCCTTTCCAGCCCGCTGTTAAAGCGATTGAACCAAGAGCCGTCAACACCCCACGCCTAAAGGCTGGGGCTTGAGGCGTGGGTCGATTGCTCGGCTTGCTCCTCAAGATTTCTACTTCATTCACCAGCCTGCTTTTCATACTGGTTGCCTCCAGTAGCTTGATGTCCATAGACGTTACTTCGGCTGGCGGGTGTATATCCGCGTAGTTTATTTATTTTTATTGATGTGATAGTATTTCCCAGACGATGAAAAATATTGCTTTTAAAGGAGTTATCTATGAAACGGTGTCTATGCTTTAGTTTATTGCTATGGTGTATCGGTTTTGCTTTATCCGCAGAACCGTCCTCCGCGACAGCTAATCCCTACTTTACAGGAACCGGCGGCAAAGGCATCAGCTTGGCTATTTTGGTCCCGCAAGCGCAGGACTTGCCGGCGGATCAAAATTACCTGCCCACTATGGCGCAAGGTGTGTTTGTCCAAGATTTCACTAAATATTCCGCTCTTTCCGTGCTGGATCGACAGAATCTCCAAAAACTCTTCGAGGAAACCCTGAGCGGATACTATGAAGATGAGAATCCTAATGTAATCCAATTGGGACACCTGATCCATACGGATTATATTATGACCGGCTCGATTACGAAAACCAGTTCAGGCTACGCGCTTCAGATGCAGATTGGAAGCGCGAAAGACGCCGTCACGAAGGCTTCTTATTCCGGGGTGTGCAGTATTGCTGAGTTCGATAACTTTACGGGCATCCGCAAGGCTTCGGCAGAGCTTCTCGCCCAGATGGGAATCACCCTGACCGATAAGGCGAAACAAGAACTTTCAGCCGCAAGTTCTCAGCAGGCGGTAAGCGCGCAGACCGCCCTTGCTCAAGGCATCACCGCTCAGAAAAACGGCACCGTAGTCGAGGCGTTAAGTTGCTACATCCAGTCCGCAAGTTATGATCCTGAATCGGCGGAAGCGGCGAGTCGGCTGAACATCCTCACTGCTGATGTTACTAGCGGGAATATCGGCGCGAATGTACGGAATGACATCCAATGGCGGCGGCAATGGGTAGACCGCCTGACCGAGGCGGAGTCGTATTACGTCAATTACGTCAAAACGAATCCTTACTATCTTGTGTATTCCACTGATGTCAAACAGGGAGCTATAAACTATCAGAACGAGACCGTAGCCTTGAGTTTCACTATGAGCGCAGTCCCCGATGTTGCGTGGTTTGAAACGATAAACCAAGTAATACGGACCCTGAAGCAGGGACTAGCCGCCACCGGCAAAGCCGAAACATGGGGACTGAATTGGCCCGCGAACAGCGTCAGTACCCCTTCGCCTTTTACCGAGGTTAAAAAAGACTATGCGGTAGTGGTTGAGATCATCAATGCCGACGGTAAAAGTATTGGAAAACAAACCGTATCGATGACCTACGGCTTGAATGCAGGAAGATCGAAAATGAGTACCTATGTAGCAATGCCGGTATTAACAGTTCTTAAAGAGGTGTCATTTCCCAGTGTAGACGCCAATCTGCTCACCGATAATCTGAAGATTCAGATCACCAGTATAGACGGCATGGGCGTAGAACAAGCCGCCAAGCAGAATAAAATCAGCATCCTCACAGAACAGCAGTATACTCAGACCTCAAATGTACAGCAGTACGGGGTAATTTTGAAAGGATTTTCCCAAAAAGATGTGGAAAAGTTTACCATAGATAATAAAGGAACTTTAACCAAGAACAGCAGAGCTGGAACTATTACTGGAGATATTGTCATTCCCTATGGGATTGGCGTTACCTCCATTGGGTATTGGGCGTTTGCCAATAATCAGTTGACCAGCGTAGTTATTCCCTACGGTGTTACCTCCATCGAGGAAGCGGCGTTTCAGGCAAATCGGTTGACCAGTGTGATCATTCCACCCGGCGTTACCTCAATCGAGGAGCAGGCATTTTGCGAAAATCAGTTGACCAGCGTGACTATTCCATCGAGCGTTACCACCATCGGGCGTTTGGCGTTTCAGAAAAATCAGTTGACCAGTGTGGTCATTCCATCAGGCGTTACCTCAATCGGGGTGCAGGCATTTTACAAAAATCAGTTGACCAGTGTGACTATTCCATCGAGCGTTACCACCATCGGGCGTTTGGCGTTTCAGGAAAATCAATTGACCAGCGTGGTCATTCCATCAGGCGTTACCTCCATCGAGGAAGCGGCGTTTCAGGAAAATCAGTTGACCAGTATAGTTATTCCGTCGAGTGTTACCAATATTGGAGCGAGAGCATTTCGAGACAATCAGTTGACCAGCGTGGACATTCCATCAGGCGTTACCTCCATCGAGGAAGCGGCGTTTCGGAAAAATCAGTTGACCAGCGTGGTCATTCCATCGAGCGTTACCACCATCGGGCGTTTGGCGTTTCAGTCAAATCAGTTGACCAAGGTAACCATTTCACCGGGCGTCACTTCCATTGAAGAAGCGGCGTTTGAGGAAAATCAGTTGACTAATGTGGTCATTCCATCGAGTGTTACCGCCATCGGCAGGCAGGCATTTCACATAAATCGATTGACCAGTGTAACCATTTCACCGGGCGTTACCTCAATCGGAGATGGAGCATTTCGAGACAATCAGTTGACCAGCGTGACTCTTCCTTCCAGTGTTACTTCCATCGGGGAATACGCATTTTACAAAAATCAGTTGACCAGTGTGACTATTCCATCGAGTGTTACCACCATCGGGCGTTTGGCGTTTCAAGCAAATCAGTTGACCAGCATAACGCTCCCGGCAAATGCCCCTTGGGAATTGATTTCAAGCATTAGCCCCGATTCCAATTTTGGCGGGGTCTACACAAGCGGCGGAAGACGTGCTGGAACGTATGTCTTGAATAAGGGGCAGTGGCAACGTAAGTAGTAGCACAGGCGGGGTTTGCGGGCTGAATGTCAACTACCCCACGCCTAAAGGCGGGGGCTTGAGGCTTAGGTCTTTTTCGAGGCTTACTCCTCAAGATTTCTACTTCCGCGAGTCTATAACAGACGCCCTCTATACGGCGTCCGCGTCGAAGAAGGTTCCCTGCCGGCGTATTTTGATCTTCATGAACTGCTTGAGATGAGCGATGAAGCGATGAAGGCGCAATTTAGGGGAACCGCTCTCGGCTTTTCGTGGCTTGGTCCTCAGGGAATACGGCGAAACGCCCGGATGATTCTTGCATATCTACGGCAACAGGAGCGATAAGAGCAAAACCCCTATCATAGCGCAGACTCCCTCTATGAGGGTTGCAACGGTTTGGGTTTTATATCCCTGAGCGGGAGTCATACCGCCGAAATTGGTAACAACCCAGAAGTAGGAATCGTTGGCGTGGGATACCGTCATAGCTCCGGCGCCGATGGCGATGACCGTCAAAGCGGTCCGAGCCGGAGAACCGAGACCGAGGACGTTCAGCAGGGGAGCGACAATGCCCGCGGCGGTAGTCAACGCTACCATAGATGATCCTTGTACCGATTTCAACGCCCCGGACAGCAGGAAAGGAAACAGAATACCCATGCCTCTCAGCCCGCCGGCGCGATCCGCAACCGTATCGGCTATACCGGAAGCCCCGATAATTCGCCCTAAGACCCCGCCGGCGGCGGTAATAAATAAGATAGGTCCGACGATTTTTAAGGTTTCATTGGTAATCTCATAAAATGCCGCGAGTTTTTCAGCCGTTCCTAGTTGAGCTATTGCGAAGACCAGCCCCACCGAGAGCGCAATGATAGGA
The DNA here is from genome assembly GCA_031257135.1 of Spirochaetaceae bacterium. Taxonomy (GTDB): domain Bacteria; phylum Spirochaetota; class Spirochaetia; order Treponematales; family Breznakiellaceae; genus JAITHW01. The sequence continues at coordinate 7,645 of JAIRPH010000084.1, read as the reverse complement.
GTTCCTAAAAACGTACACATCTGCAAGGCAGAACCGGTCCAATGCGAGATTGAAGCGATTGAACCAAACGCCATAAGCAGAATCGGCAGTAGAATCGGCGCGGTTGCGCTGAATCCGTCCGGCAAGGTTCCATATCCCTCACGGATTTGCCGGTAACTGCGGGCGGTTTCATCGGTTTTCAGGTCTTCCGTAGATTGCATCTGATCGCCGATAAACGAAGCGTAGATAAATGCGCCGATCAAGGCGGGAATCGAAACGACTAATCCCAAAACCATAACAAGAAACAGATTATTGCCGGCTCCGAGGATGGTGGCGACTGCAATAGGTCCGGGAGTCGGAGGGATAAACATATAGGACGCATACAATCCAGAAGATAACGCAACCGTCATGGACACACTACGCGCTTTCGTGCGGCGCACAAGGGCTTTACGGATAGGGTCCAGAATCACAAAGCCGCTATCGCAAAAGACGGGAATCGAAACCGCCCAGCCCATTATCTGCATAGCCAATACCGGATGTTGAGGTCCTACCAGCTTGATGACCATATCGGCGAGCTTGAAGGCTCCGCCCGTGGTTTCCAGTATGGTTCCAATCAAAGCTCCAAGAATAATAACAATGCCGATGCTCGTAAAGGTTCCTGAAAATCCCGCGCCGATTACCGCGGCTATGCCCGGCGTAACGGCGCCGTTTTCATCGGCGGTATTCACCAGCGGAATACCTAAAAATAATCCCAAAGGCAGAGATATTGCCATAATCGCGAGAAACGGATGCATCTTGCCCTTAGAAATAGCAAGCATCATCAGGACGATTCCGATGACAAATGCGAAAAGTTTATCCATTAAACGCTTCTACTTCAGCGAAGGAAGGAGGTTCCGCCCCGCGCCGGGTACATACCAGAGAAGCGGCTTTGTTGGCAAAAAGCAAGGCTTCCTGTAATTCCTCGGGGGCGAGCGCGGCTATATCAGATCGGGACATTTTCCCCTTGAGTTCAAGCCATGAAAGAAGCCCTCCGTGAAAGGTGTCTCCTGCGCCGATGGTATCCGCTACGGCGACCTTCGCCGCCGGCGCGGACGCCCGAAGGATCGCTCCGGTATCCCGCCGGAGCAGAGCGGTCGCGCCTTCGGCTCCCAAAGTAGCCGCCACCAGCCGGGGACCGAAGCTCAAAATCCGCTGAAGCGCGTCTTCTACGGTTAGACCGGGATAGATATATTCCAAATCCGCTGAAGATATTTTCACAATCGTTGACGCCCTAAGCCAGCTCTCGAATCGTTTGACGTAGCGCGAGGCGTCCTGAATCATAAAGGAGCGGATATTAGGGTCTACCGAGATAACCGGAGCCTCTTCGCCCCGCTTATGTTCCCTGAATATAAGCGATTCGATAGCGGTTGCAACCGGTTCCATAGTCATGGCGATAGAACCGAACAGGATACAGCTTATTTCATCCGGCAGTTTTTCCGGCGCATCCTCTGCCGAAAAAGAACGATCCGCCGCGCCTTCGGTATAAAATACATACTGAGGCTCTTTTCCGGCAGAAAGGTTCACAAAGGCTAAGGTTGAATGTTCCCCAGACCGGATGATTAAATCGGTTTCAACCTTGTTTTTGCGTAGTCTTTCGATCAACAGCTCTCCAAAGAAGTCTTTGGAAAGCCGTCCGAGAAAACTGACCGGCGCGCCCAGCCGTCCGACGGCAATAGCGGTATTGTAGGGGCTTCCGCCCGGACAGGGCAAGAAACCGGTTCCTCCTTCCGGCAAGGGAACCATGTCAATTAAGGCTTCTCCACAGCATAAAATCATACGGGAACCCCTGAAAAGGTCTTACTGCCTGCTTGCGGCGTATTTGTATTTTGTTCTATCCATGATTTCTTGAGCTTTTGCGTACTCTCGGGCCGCGTCTTCGGCTTTTCGGCGTTTTTCTTCGGCGATGCGCTGTTCTTCGGCGAGCCGCGCGGCTTCCGCTTCCGCGGCGATGCGCTGTTCTTCGGCAACGTTCCAATGGACTTCCTCAATCGTCTCCTCAAGGAGCCTAACCGCGTCCTGATAATAGGCTAACGCGCCGGCAAAGTCTTGCTGATTTCCGGCTTCATCCCCTTTCCGCCGTTTTTCCTGAGCTTCGGCGTACTTAGGAAACTCCCGCATACGAAGGGCGTTATTATCTTTAAATATCTCCAGTTCTTTCAGGAAAGACTCGGTACGCCATCCGGCGGTTTTAACTTCCAGTTCGGCTCCGTCGAGAGATTGTTCAAGTCCCTCTCGTTCTTCTTCGGCTGAGGCGAGCAATTCTTCCAATTCTTGTATTTGCGCGGTAAGCTCCTCGGTTTCAACAAGAGAATCTTGGAGACCGCGCTTTTCCTCTTCCGCCGCCGCAAGCAATTCCTGCAATTCTTGTATTTGCGCGTCAAGCTCCTCAACTTTTTCTTGGGCTATTTCAAGATCGGTTTTGGGAGGGGCTTCTTCGGCGGCGTCTCCTTGCGCGTTAGAGCCATCCTGATTGGCCACAATTCCTTCTGTATCATTAGTATTACCTGATTGCGCGCTGTCCTCCCCGGACAGAAAAACAGGGGATACTAAAAACATTACCGCACATACGATCCCCGCCGCTAATATTTTCTTCATACCTAAAACTCCTTAATTTATTTATATTTAGTATAAACCCATGCGCTGTTATGTCAAGCACGCGCGTACCGATAAACCGGTAAAAATCCGGCTGATTTTTCCTGAGTCTTATCTATGATTCCCGCTTATATCGGGAAAAGCAAATGCCTAGAGATAAAAAACCCGCTTTTCCTGCTTGACATGAGGCTTGGATATTCGGTATCATAACCCGCGATATAATGCTAGGAGGTATACGATGGCAGATTATATTCCCGCAAAAAATACGGAATTTTTTGAATGGGTTAAAAACTTCGCCGCTCTGTGCGCCGCGCATCAGGAGCGTTGGACGCTTCCCGTTCAAGAAGTCGCCGATTTATGTACAGCAGTAACCGAATATACCGCTGGGTATGAAACGTTATATGAAACTGAAACATCCCCGGAAAAAGGGGATAATCAAAAAAAAGAGGTTCTGGCGGAACAAATCCGGGACTTCAGCCGCCGGAATATCGACCGGAACGGCGCTATAACCGATGCGGAACGGGAACGGCTTCGGATCGATATCCTTTCTTCGGGCGCGTCTCTTTCCGGCGCGCCGGAATTCGATTTCACCTATCCGGGGGCGGGGCGGCTGGAAGTCCATTATCATGGGGGCGGCCGTCAAGCCAAACCCAAAGGAGCCGCCGGCGCGATGCTCTCGTACGCAATCCGAGACGTCCCGCCTAAAAGCCAAGAACTCCTGCTTCATTCGGTTTTCACGATTCAAACGCCTTATCACTTTGCCTTTGCCGAGGAAGAACGGGGGCGTATTCTCTATGTCGCCCTCCGGTGGCTGAACCATAAGGGCGAGGCAGGTCCGTGGAGCGAAATCCGGCGGGCGATTATCCCTTAAAATCCGGCGGTCCCGGATAGCGCGGACCTATCCGGGAGAAGCCGTTCTTTTTTACTTTACCTTTCTTCTAAAATATGCTACCTTGATATATATCTTTACGATAGAGGAGTCCGCCGTTATGACCAATCATAGAAAGTCTTTCGCCGCCCTGCTTACCGTCGCCTGTCTGACAAGCATTGGGATTATCGCCGCCGCTTTATCCTTCATTTTTTTCAGCAATCTCCGGTCTATCATTTATCGGCAGATCGAAAATAATACTCGTCAAAGCGTTTCTCTGCTTCAAAGCATGGTGGTCGCCAAAATCCAAAACGCCAAAGACTTGCTCCAGCATACGGCGATCAGTATGCGACAGCTTTTTAAACAAAACGCCGTCTCTCCTGAACACATGACGGTCTACTTTAAAGAAATTATCGCCGCGGCTCCGGATATTCTGTCCATTTATTACACCAATAATAAGCTCTGGAATGAAGAAGAGGGCTACATGGCGGTTTTTCCGGCTTGGGATATTCCGGCGGGCTGGAAAAACACTCAGCGTCCCTGGTTTATCAACGCAAAAAACGCCGGAGGCGAGGTAGCCTTTACCGATCCTTACCTCGATATGTTCAGCAGTACCTACATTGTCACTCTTTCGATGACCCTGTTCAGCGACGCGGGAGAAGACATCGGGGTCGTAGCCGACGACCTTTCGGTGACCGGCTTAAATACGCTTTTCGAGTCCAAGCGCATCATGCCTCAGCAGGAAACGTACCTCATCAACAAGGAAGGGCTGTTTATCACCCATTCAAATATAGCTTTGGTCATGCAGGGAAACTTATTCGATACTCCTGCGCTGTCCTCGTACCGGAATCAAATTGTATCTCAGTCTGCAAGCGCCTTCGCGCATATTGATAAGCGTATCTTTATTTACGCGGCGGACATTCCCGGCACTAATTGGTTTCTGGTTTCTACGATGCCGGTTTCGGCTATTTACGCGGATGTAAACCGGCTTATCTTGAAGGTGGCGTTTATTGCGCTCGGTTTTTTGGCGCTTGCGGCGGCGGGCGCGATCGTCGTTACCAATCGGGTTCTCACGATACCGATCAAGAAAATCGAGCAGACCGCGGAATCTTTAGCCCAGCTTGATTTCACCGTAGAGATTCAGCATACCAGAGAAGATGAAATCGGCAATATGCAGATCGCGCTCTTGAAAATTAGAGACAGTCTTCGTACTTCTATGAACGAGTTAAAGGATCACCTTAGTAAAACTACCGCCGATAAAACCCGGCTCGATACGGTTATCATGGAATCTACCGGCGCGCTGGAAGTTATCAGCGATAACATGGACACCCTGCAAAATAAGGTGACCTCTCAGACCGACGCGGTGATGATGACTTCCGACGCCTCGGCGGAAATATTTGAGTACATCGACCACCTCAAAGACGCGGTAAAAGAACAGGCGGATAGGATTAACGAGTCCACGAAAGCCATCGCTGATTTGGTTGACCACATCGAATCCATCCGGTCGGTGGTGCTGAATACCGAAAAAACAACCGATACGCTCAGCGCGTCCTCTGAAACCGGGCATAAAATGCTCCTCAAGCTCTCAAACGAACTGAAACATATCCAAGAACAGTCCAGAACCTTGCAGTCCGCGAACAAAACCATCGCGGATATTGCGGGACAGACCAATATTCTCGCCATGAACGCCGCCATCGAAGCCGCGCACGCGGGAGAACTGGGTAAAGGGTTTGCGGTAGTTGCCGGAGAAATCCGCAAGCTCGCCGAGCTTTCCTCAAAGGAATCGGACTCGATTTCCGCGGAGATTCAGAAAATGGGGCAGGCTATCGAGCAGATAAGCGCAGTTTCTCAGGCTACCGTGGCGGCAATGGATACGATGTTCAAAGAGATACAGTCGATGAACGCCTCTTTCGGAACCGTAAATCAGGCGGTAGAGCGGCAGTCTACCGACGGCTCCGAGATTCTTGAAGCCTTGAAGAGTATTCAGGATACCTCGGACAAAGTACAGGAAGGAACAGGCGTTATTTTTAAACGGAGCCACTCGATTCATGTGGAACTGCAAAAGCTCCAAGCCTTATCTTCTGACGTAACAAAGGTTGTTGAGGATGTCCGCCTTGCCAGCAAGAGCATTACTAATTTTCTTGAAAACGCAAAAGAACTCGGGGCAGATACAAAAAAAATATAAAAGGAGACCATTATGTTACGGAGCATAAAAATCAGTTATCGCCTCGCCTTTATTATGGCGATTTATGTTGCGTCGAATCTCGCGCTGGCGGGAATGATTATCTTTACGGCGAATCAGGTGAAGCGGTTCGGGCTGTCTGACACCAAGACCACGATGCAGGAAGGCGAGCGGGAAAAAATAAAGCTCGGAGTCCAGACGATAGCCCTAGCTTTAAGCAAAGCCCTTGCCGGCGTTACCGGAGACGCTGAACGGCAGGCTGTTATCGCGCGGTATATCAACGATTTCCGGTTTGAGGATGATCAGTCAGGGTATTACTTTGTGTACCGCGGGACGGTGATTTTCGTGCATCCGACTCTGCCTCAGCGGGTGGGAGAAGACCTAGGGCAGACCGCTGACGCCGACGGCGTATACTACGTCCGGGACCTCTACAGTGCGGCGCAGAAAGGAGGGGGCTTTGTTTCGTTTATCTTTCCCAAGCCTCAGCCTGACGGCTCTATGATGAATACCCCTAAAATTGCGTATGTGGAGATGATTCCCGGCACTGATCTGTGGATTTCTACGGGCGTATATGTAGACAATATCGACGCTCATATGCAGGTTATTGAAGACCGGATAGATTCTTTTATTATGAAAGATATAGTCCTTATTCTGGGGATAGTTTTAGCCCTTCTTGGTCTAGCGGCGCCGCTGTGCGTTTTCACGATACGTTCTATTATTAAGCCGCTGGACGAGGCTGTCCATATTGCGGAACAAATCGCGCAGGGCGATTTTAAGATAGCCATACATCCTGAAGGCAACGACCGGATTACCATACTTCAGAATGCGTGCGTGAAGATGGCTGAAAATCTGCAAAAGACTATGGACCGATTGCAGTCACATCTGATTGACGGCATAGAACAGCGGAAAAAACTGAATGCGGTCGTGGTGGATTCTTTCGACGCTATTGAACTGATTATCAGCCAGATCAACGTAATGAATTGCAAGGTGCAGGCTCAGATGGATTCGGTGCAAGCGACCTCGGATTCGGCCGCGGAGATTTTCGAGCATACCGATTCCTTTGAGCATACCGTACATACTCAAGCGGACTGCATTGCAAAGTCTTCTGCGGCGGTAAACCAGATGGCGTCGAGTATCGGTTCTATCCGGTCGGTGGTTGAACGGGCGAATCAGACCACTAACACCTTGAGCAAGTCCTCTGAAACCGGGCATAAGATGCTCGTCAAACTTACAGACGAGCTGAAGCGGATTGAAGAACAGTCTATGACCTTGCAGATCGCCAATAAAACCATCGCGGATATTGCGGGACAGACTAATATTCTCGCCATGAACGCCGCTATCGAAGCCGCCCACGCAGGAGAAGCCGGAAAAGGATTCGCGGTAGTTGCCGGAGAAATCCGCAAACTCGCCGAGCTTTCCTCAAAAGAATCGAACTCGATTTCCGCGGAGATTCAGAAAATGGAGCGGGCTATCGAGGCGATAGGCGCGGTCTCCCATGAAACCGTAGGGGCAATGGACATGATTTTCACCGAGATAAACGCAATGAACTCGTCTTTTGCGGTGGTTACTCAGGCGGTGGAGGAACAGTCCGCGGGAAGCGCGCAGATGCTCACCTCCCTCCAAACCGTCCAAGACATGACCGGGCAGGTGCAGGAGGGCGCAATACTCATTCATCAGCGCACCAACGCAATCCACGAGGAGATGGTGAAACTTAATCAGATTTCCCAAGAAGTAACCGAAAGCGTACACACCATGCGGGACGCCAGCAACAGCATTACCGCCTTTCTCGAAAACGCGAAAGACCTCGCCGACCGCAAAGCGGACGAATAGCCGGCGAAGCCTTTCCCCTTAAAGAAAAATATGCCTCGTAAAAAAAATACCGTTTACTTGGTTAAGACCGTTGAACAAGCGAAACAGATTGGGGCGGCATATCTGCGGTCGGTACGTCTTGAAGGTATTCTTTCTTTCGGCTTGCCGGAAATTGA
>JAIRPH010000057.1 GCA_031257135.1 Spirochaetaceae bacterium | reverse complement strand
CCGCGATACCAGGTTTCGCCTTTTTTATACTTGAGGAAACGGTCATATACTTCATTAAGCGCGGCGAGGTAGGAGTCGTCTTTGGCGGCTTGGGCGAGGCGGTCTTGGCTGACCATACCCAGGGACCTCACCGGATTCTGTTGAGACTGGAGCCAGACATCATAATCCAAGCGGATAAAGAGCTGAACCGCATCGAAATTCCAAGAAAGCCAAAGATTTCGGGCGATTTCTTCCAGCGGCTTTAAAGAATTGGGGAGTTTTGGTTTTACCGTATAGGTGGATATTTTCATATTTAGGATTTTATGCCCGAATGACAATATTGTCAATGAGGCTTTCAGCAATTCTCAGTTTAGCCGCTGATATTTTAGCCGCTTTTGAATATTTTCCGCTTCGCGCGCTTCGTTGATACTTGCTATGGCATCATCAAAAACTAAATTTGTAGGCTACCGCCGGCTTTTTCTCTCCAAAAGAGCATACTTTTTGTAAATGAGAATTGCCGCCTGATCGATTTCCTACCTTGACATAGGTTTCATCTTGTTATAAAGTTGTATGAATTTTAACAAACTGGTAAGGGGTAGAGCGATGCAATGGGTATTATATATAATCCTCCCTCTTGCCGGGTTGACCTTAGGCTGGACTATTAGATGGCTCTATGCCAAATCCCAAGTAACTGCGTCGGAACACCAAGCCGAACGTATTAAACAGGATGCGATAAAAGAAGCGGAAGCCAAAAAGAAGGAAATCCTTCTTGAGGCGAAAGAACAAGTTATTCGCGAGCGGAACCAGCAGGAGAGGGAAACTCGGGAGCGCAGGGTTGAGTTGCAGAGATACGAACGCCGTGTCATGCAGAAAGAAGAAACCATAGAAAAAAAGACGAGCCAAATAGAAAAAACCGAGCAGACGCTTGCCGTAAAAGAGCGGAACTTTCAGGAACGAGAAGTCGCGCTGGACCGGGAAGAAGAACGGTACCGGACCGAACTTGAACGGATTTCCGGGTTAAGCGCGGAGGACGCTAAGGCAATCATTATCCGTAATCTGGAAAATGAAGCCCGCCACGACGCTCAAAGTTTGGTTAATAAAATCGAACAGGAAGCGGTACTCACCGCTGAAAAAAAGGCTCGGAATATCCTGGTAGCCACGATTCAGCGGCTGTCTACGGAAGTAACCGGGGAAGTAAGCGTAGCCACGGTTATCCTGCCCAACGACGAGATGAAAGGACGCATCATCGGCCGAGAGGGACGGAATATCCGCACCCTCGAAACGCTTACGGGAGTCGATATTATCATTGACGATACGCCGGAAGCGGTGGTTATTTCCTGTTTCGATCCGGTCCGCCGGGAAATCGCTAAAGTAGCCCTGGAACGGCTTATCATTGACGGCAGAATCCACCCAGCCCGCATTGAAGAGATCGTTACGAAGGTGAGCAAAGAAATTTCTCAGCGAATTTTCGAGGAAGGCGAAAAGGTCCTGTTCGATCTGGGAATTCACAACATCAAGCAGGATACGATCCGGGCTTTAGGGCGGCTCTATTTCCGTACCAGTTACGGGCAGAATGTGCTGTACCATTCCAGAGAAGTGGCGATTCTCGCGGGGATTCTCGCCGCCGAAGTCGGCGCAAACCGGGAACTGGCGAAACGAGCCGCCTTGCTCCACGATATAGGCAAAGGCGTAGAATCGGATTCAGACCTGAACCATGCGGAAATCGGCATGGACATGGCTCGCAAAATGGGCGAAGACCCCCGGGTCATCAACGCTATCGGAAGCCACCATAATGATATGGAGCCTTCCTGCATCGAATCGGTGCTGGTCCAGATCGCGGACGCTATTTCCGCATCCCGCCCCGGAGCCAGACGGGAAACGCTGGACAATTACATCAAACGCTTGGAAAATCTGGAAAATATCGCCGCCGGATTTATGGGCGTGGAAAAGTCCTTCGCCATCCAAGCGGGAAGAGAATTGCGGATTATCGTCAATAACGAAGCGGTTAATGACGACCAGTCCAGAGACTTGGCGAAGCAGATCGCTAAGAAAATTGAAACCGACCTTAGGTATCCCGGCAGGATCAAGGTAACGATCATCCGTGAAACCCGGATTATTGAATATGCGCGATAATCTGCGGCTTGTCATGATCGGAGACGTAGTGGGGGATTCAGGGCTTGAAGCCCTTGAGTCCCTGCTTCCCGGGATTAAAGCGGAGGCGGATTTCATCGTGGTCAATGGGGAAAACGCCGCCGACGGCTTCGGTATGACCGAGGCATCGCTGAACCGTATCTTCGCCGCGGGCGCGGATCTGGTCACCTCCGGGAATCACGTATGGGAAAAGCGGGACTTCTGGGAGATTCTGGGAAAAGAGTCCAGAATCCTGCGTCCCGCCAATTACCCCGAAGGCTGTTTAGGACAAGGCTGGGTGAAGGTCGCAAAAGCCGGAGTTTCATGGCTGGTGATAAACCTACAGGGACGGGATATGATGTTTCCTATTGACTGTCCCTTCAAAACCTTCGACCGGATTGCGGCTGATCCGGCGGCCGCGGGCGCGGTCATTGCGGTTGATTTTCACGCGGAATCAACGAAAGAAAAAGAGTGTCTTGGGTATTATCTTGACGGGAGGGCAAGTTTGGTAGCCGGAACTCATACCCACATTCAGACCGCGGATGAACGGATTTTACCGAAAGGGACCGCCTATATCACCGACGTGGGCATGACCGGCGTAAAAGACAGCATTATCGGCATGGATACTAAGCTCTGTCTCGACAGGGTAAAAAATCAGGTACTCTACCGGATGGCCTGCGCTCAAGGTCCGGGAATCATACAGGGGATTACCGCGGAAATCGACCGGGAAACGAAAAAAGCGGTTTCTATCGTCAGGATATAGCTAAAACATACCCCGGTCTATGGGACTGCCTATCCATATTCCTTCGCCGAGGTAGTCAACTCTCCGTCCTTCTATGAGAACCTGAATGTTTTTCACATTGGAAAACTCCGTAGCCGTCCAGATGAGTTGCGTCAACTGCCCCGCGTATCCCTCAATGCCGTATATATTGTATTGAAACGGTTCGCTGACATCAATATAAGCGGTATCCTTCAGCACCTTAGCGGATATGATTTGCGTCTCTTCCGGGATAAGCGAGATAAGCCCCAAGCGTTTCTCTTCATCCGTAGGACCTTTCATAAGAGACTGTAGTACGTCGAATAACGGAGCGTTGGAGGAAGGAATCGATCTGCTTACTTTCGAGCGTAAAAGCGTACCGCTTCGGTCAATCTGAATAAAATAGAGGGTTCTTTCCCTCAGTGAAGGCGAGTCTAAAACGGGCTGGCTCGAAACGGGCTGACCGGCAGGCACCGAAGACGCCCCGCCGACGCCGGCAGGAGGAACCGCAGGCGGATCGGCTTCCGGCGGAGAAGCCTGACTCGGCGGGTCCGGCGACGGAATGTTGGCTTTCGGCTGGCTCTCAACAAGCCGGCTCGCAACCGGCTGGACTGTGACCGGCTGAAGCGTCTCCGCGGGAAAAGCCTCAGATTCATCTTGAAGCGGGTCAGGCAACGGCGACATCGGAACGTGCGACTGAGGCGTCCGAGACTTAAACCAAGCGGGCCACAGAGCGTTCTGCATGGTAGTACGGATTTTGGGCCAGTTGATAATGAAAAGACAGATTATAAACGCCGTAAAAACTACCCAAAACATAACGGTCGCAAAAATCTTCAGTTTCGTCTCTTTCGAGAGGGGTTGTTTATAAATCGGTTTATAATTTTTCTTCCTTCCCATATATGCCTCCTCGGTTTATTTTTTAGAAAAGGCGTCGATAAACAAAGACAATCCTTTTTCGTTGGGAAACACTCCTTGAAAAAATGAATGTCCGCCGCCGCCTTTGCCGCCATAGGTCTCTAAGGGTTCTTTGATAAGGCTCCGCAGATCAACCGTTTCAGCCGAACAGAACGCCCCGAATTTACCGTCTTTCCGCGCTCCCAGCAGGATCGCCGCTTCGGTCAGTTTTTGCGCCGCTTTGCCGATGCGAAGTACCTCATTAATATCGGCATCCAGCAGTCCTGCAATGACCCCATCCCTATGCCCTCTTACTAAGTCCTGCGCCTTATACCGGGCGAGTTCCTCTTCTCTAGCCTTGAGGGTCCGTTCAAGGATGCCGGTCTTTTCCAGATAAGCCCGTACCCCTTTGCCTATCTCTCCAACCGGAACCTTCAGGGCTTGAGAAACTGCGTCTCCGTTTTGCCGTAGCAGGCGGCTGTCCCGCAACACTCGGCGTCCTGCAATAAAGTATACTCTGGTCATACCCTTATATTTTTCCGCTCCCAGAATACGGAGCATCCCAATTTGTCCGGTACTTTGCAGATGAGTTCCGCAACAGGGAGAAAAATCCTTGCCGCGAATCTCCACTACTCGGATTACCTCTTCCCCTTTAGGCGGAATTTTTCTCAGCGGAAAATCCTCAATCCGTTCCGGCGGACACAGATGTATGATAACCGGCGAATTTTCCTCGATTCCGTCGGCTACGGCTTCCTCAAGCGCAACTAAGGTATCTTGAGAAAACTCAGGCGTATCCACATCGATGGTACAGACCGCTTCTCCGATACGCATAGAAACCGTAGGCTTTCCCGTAAGGCTGAGGGTAATCCCGGAAAGCAGATGCTGTCCCGTATGATGAACCGTTAAATCCCGCCGCCGCGGTACGTCCAAAACCAGTTCCGCTGGACCCGGAGCCAGCCCCGCTCCGTCTTCGGCGGATACGCGATGCAGGATTTCTCCGTCTTTTTCCTGCACATCCAGCAGAGCGGCTCCGTTAATGGTTCCCCGGTCGCCGCTTTGTCCTCCGCCTTCGGGGTAAAAGATTGTTTTATCCAGTATAACCTCTGCGGAGCCGTTAAGCGGACGGATTTCCCGGATTTCCGCGGTACAGGTTTCGACAACCGGCAGGGTGTAATAGGCTTTTTCAGTTTGCATAAGTAAAGGTACTACGAAAAGGAAACGAGGTAAAGCTGGTCTATACCGATGCTACTCTACGGTGACGCTTTTCGCCAGATTCCGGGGTTTATCCGGGTCATTGCCTCGTTGGACCGCGCAGTAATAGGCGAACAACTGAGCGGGAATAACCGCAAGCAGGGGCGAAAGGGCGTCTTCAGTAACGGGAATGGTAAAGACTTCATCTGCTACCGGGGTAAAAGCGGTTTCTCCCTCCCAGGTGATAACCAGAGAAGCCGCGCCTCGGGCGGTTACTTCCCTGATATTAGAGGCGATTTTATCGAAAAGCATCCGCTGAGTGGCTATTGCGACGACTAAGGTATCTTCGTCAACCAAAGCGATAGGTCCGTGTTTTAATTCTCCTGCGGCAAAAGCCTCAGAGTGGGTATAGTTAATCTCTTTGAGCTTCAGCGCGCTTTCCAAGCTCAAAGCATAGTCGAACTGTCTTCCCATAAAGAAGACTTTGCTTTTGTTGAACTGCCGGGAAGCGAACCGCTGAATGAGTTCAGTTTTCTCCAATAGGATTTGAGCTTGAGCAGGAATCGCTTTCAGAGCTTTAAGGAAGCGGCGGTAATCTTTTTCAGTAATGCAGTCCCGGAATCTGCCCAGCTTGAGAGCCAACAAGTAGATGCACATAAGCTGGGTAGTAAAGGCTTTAGTAGAAGCCACCGCGATTTCCGGTCCTGCCCAAGTATACAAGACCATATCGGCTTCCCGGGCGAGGGTAGAACCGACCGCATTGGTGATCGCAAGGACTTTGCCTCCTGCTTTTTGGGCGAATCGCATAGCGGCTAGAGTATCCGCGGTTTCTCCGGATTGGCTTATTACGATGAAAATATCTTCCCGGTTGAACACAGGGTTGCGGTACCGGTATTCCGAGGCAATATCGGCTTCCACGGGGATTCTTGAAAAATATTCAAAGGCGTATTTGCCCACCATAGCCGCGTGCCAAGCGGTTCCGCAGGCGGTAATGACGATCCGCGGCGCGGATGCCCATGTTTTATCCAAAGGCAGTTCGTCGAAAGTTATATCGCACATTTCTTCTTGGGTTTGAAGCCGAGGGCGCAAGGTATCGGTCAAGGCTTTAGGCTGTTCATAAATTTCTTTGAGCATGAAATGAGGGTATCCGCTTTTTTCGGCGGCTTCCAAGTCCCAGCCCACATGGGACGTCTGCCGCTGAATCGGCTCTCCCTGATCCGAGTAAAGGTCGATATGATCCCGAAATAGCACCGCTACCTCGCGTTCTTCAAGGAAAAAGACTTCTCTTGTATGGGCGAGCAATGCCGGAACATCTGAGGCGAGAAGGTTTTCTCCCTTTCCCAGTCCGGCGATGAGGGGGCTGTCTTTTCGGGCGGCGATGATACGGTCTGGGAAGTCGTCAGCGATTACCGCGAGAGCGTAGGAGCCTTCAAGCCGTTTGAGCGTTTCCAAGACCGCCCCTAAAAGTCCGGCGTTTTTCGGCAAAGCCGACCGGTAATAATTCACTAGGTGAGCGATGACTTCGGTATCGGTATCGCTTTTGAAGACGACATTTCGAGCGTGGAGCCATTCTTTCAATTTGAGATAATTTTCGATAATGCCGTTATGCACCACCGCGATATGTCCTGAAACGTCAGTATGAGGGTGAGAATTAACGTCAGAAGGTTCGCCGTGCGTAGCCCAGCGGGTATGCCCGATTCCCAGGGTTCCCCGGAGGGTTTCCGTTGCAAGCCGCCGAGTCAGCGCATCGAGGCGTCCTTTAGCTTTACGCACAGAGAGACAGCCGCCGTCAAGAACCGCAATTCCTGCCGAATCGTATCCTCGGTATTCCAGCTTTTGCAATGATCCGATTAGAATCGGGACCGCTTCTTGGTTTCCAATATATCCAGTTATTCCACACATTAGTTAGCGGCAATTGGACTTGAACCAATGACCTAACGGATATGAGCCGTTTGCTCTACCGACTGAGCTATGCCGCCGTTATTTTTTAAGTTTACTAAATCGAAAAAATCCTGTCAAGGGCTTTCCGGGGCGAAAATATTTTTTTTATATTATATTTAGAAAAAATAGGTTTGACGGTTTTTTCATACGCGTCCAGACCTCTGCCATAACGCCAGTATATCCCGAAACGCCGCGCCTTGATTTTGCCGGGAGTATCTGCTGAAAGATTTTTCCGCCCTGAATTTTTTTTTAAAAAAAAGCATATCCTTTGTTGAAAAAACAAGCCGGCCGATATATAGTTATTCCTAATGGATAGAAAGTTCATCATAGCAAAAACGAATCGCTTCCTGACGCCGCAGAGCGTCCATGCCGTTAGGATGA
>JAIRPH010000029.1 GCA_031257135.1 Spirochaetaceae bacterium | reverse complement strand
TTTCCTCTGGAATACGGAATGTCCCTATTGACTTTTTTTCTTAGCCTGCTATTATTTTTCTATATGGAAAAAAGATTTTCTGAAAAAACGCTAAAGTCCCTTGTGACAATCGCGCCGATACGCCGATACGCCGATACGCCGATACGCCGATACGCCGATACGCCGATACGCCGATACGCCGCCTTTGTTAGTTTAGTATTTTCCGCTTCTTTTCACAAACCGCTGACAGCTGAACTTTTCGCTTTCTCTGATGGGAAGTTCTGGGCGCATTTTGCCCGGAACTTCCCGCGCTATGGACTGGCGTTTCTTTTGTACCATACGGCGTTGCCGTAGTTTATATAGCTATTTTGAGGAGTTTTGAGATATGAAAACGAATGAAAAACCTGCGGACAAGCAGGGGACAAAGCAAAAAAGCAAGAGACTGGGGCAGGTCTTGGCTGAAGCCGTCGATACAATCGGGGTGATTATCCAAAACCTCATAAAAGGTTTCGAGGACAAGCCGCTTCCCCATGAAACCGTCGAGGTTCTGGGATATGACGACGCGATTCGCTGGTTCTTGCGGAACAAAAAAGAAGCGAAAGGCGCAAAAAAAGGCGTGATGGTCAAACAAGTGAACGCAAAAGGAACGCTGACAATCTATTCCGTATTTCTCGACAGGGAGGACAAACAGGTCTTGCGTGAAACCGGTGAGCCGTTCTGCCGGGCAGTCCAAGCCGCGAAACTGGACGACGAACTCGCGGAACTGTTTGCTGATGGTGACTTCGTGGAAATAGGAGGCTGATATGGGATTTTTGGGCGATTTTTTCCGAGCGATCTGGGATGTGCTTGTTGACTTTGTCCGCAAGATCATCGAATTGTTCA
This sequence comes from Spirochaetaceae bacterium, assembly GCA_031257135.1. Classification (GTDB taxonomy): domain Bacteria; phylum Spirochaetota; class Spirochaetia; order Treponematales; family Breznakiellaceae; genus JAITHW01. The sequence goes on along the minus strand of JAIRPH010000029.1, from coordinate 6,766 downwards.
AAATCTTGTTCAATGATGTCATCGCGTGGTTCAAGCGGCACTTCATGAAGAACAAGAAGCCGATCACAGTCACCGTACCGGACGAATACATCCGAGACAAAATGCGTAAACCGCACAAAATCGTCAAAGTCATGTGGGACGCGGAAACCGAAACCATCGCCGACGCCGAAGAAGTCCACGCAGATGAAATGGACGAACAAATGACCCGGCATCACCGCAACGCCGACCTCGTGGAATACGATATCAGGGGGTAAACCTATGGGACTTTTTGAATTCTTAGAAGATGTCGCCGATGGAATCGGTGAGATGTTTGAAGAAATCGGCGATGGAATCAGTGAGATATTCTATTACATCGGTGATGCGTTCATCGAATTATGGGAAGGTAGCCCCAATACAATCAGCCGTCAGGTGGATGTCATAACGAATAACGACGCCCAGTCCACTGCGGACAACATCAAAAACAACGCCCGGTTCACCAAAATGATCGCCGAAAAACTTAATAGTCCGCATCCGGTAGTCTATGTGGTCGGGTTCAATGAAGTCGATGCGGTCGCCGACGGCGTTAAATTCGAAGGCAACAGCGTCGATAACGAGCTGAAAAACCGATTCGGCTCGGAGGAAATCATCAACGTCTACTAATACACAAGGAGAGACCTTATGAATCTGCTGATTAGCAATCTGCCGGATTTTTCCGACGAAGAAGACAAACAGTTGTTCAGTTCCCGGATTTCAAACGCGGTCAGCGCGGCGTTCAAGGGCAAAATTCCGCCGAATGAACTCAATTTCTCTATCCGCGAGCAAAAAGAACCGAAAACCGGCGCAGGACAAGAGAAAAAAAACGACGAAACTAAGGAATCCATGCCCGCCGTGCCGCTCCAAGAACCAAAATATACGTTTGAACAAATCATTTTATCGGAACAAGTACTTGAAGAACTGGAATACGCGGTCAAATTCGATACGGTTCGCAACATGGTTTATAGTGAATGGGGCTTAGAGACCATCGAACCATGCCCGAAACTGGCGCTGAACTTCTGGGGCGACGCTGGAACCGGTAAAACCATGGCGGCGCACGGGCTGGCGCACCGGATGGGCAAAAAAATCATCCCCGCAAGCTACGCCGAAATCGAAAGCAAATATCACGGCGACGGTCCCAAAAACGTCAAAGCCCTTTTTCGATTTGCCACCGAAAACAACGCGATTCTGTTTATCGACGAGGCGGATAGTCTCCTGTCCAAGCGCCTCACCAATGTTACCCAAGGCTCGGAACAGGCGATCAATTCCATGCGAAGCCAGTTGCTCATCGAAATCGAAAACTATACCGGCGTGGTTATTTTCGCCACTAATCTCGCGTCGAATTACGATAGCGCTTTCATCACCCGCATCAAGAGCATCCACTTCGAGAAGCCCGATGAAGCGCTCCGAAACCGGCTCTGGAAACAAATGCTACCGTCCAAGCTACCCGTCGCGCCGGATGTGGATACATCAAAACTTGCCAAAATCGAAAATATGTGCGGAAGGGAAATCAAAAACGCCATCGTAAAAGCCGCCATCAAAGCCGCCGTCGCCGCCGCCTTTCCGATCACCCAAGCGGATTTCGAGGAAGCGGCGAAAGCAATCGTCGAATCCGCGCAGGCGGTCGGACAAAAAGGTACACCCATCAGCGAAGAGGAAAAAAAGCGGCTGAACGCCAAAATCAAACGTAGCCTTCGGCGGGGACACAAAAAAGTACGAGTGTATTAGACCTGTTCTAAAACATGGATTACCATGAACGCAGAGGTGTCAGTCACCAAATTTGCCGAGCGTAGAGATTTGCTGAGTTATGCTACATATAGCATAGCCCAGCGAGTAGTACCTGACACCGAAGGGGAGGGTTCACCGCTCGCGGGCGTTTGCCGTTATCTTGAACAGAACAGCTGTTCTATCTACGGCGTCCGGCCGTTGATATGCCGAGTTGAAGCAATGTATCAGACCTTTTTCAAAACGGTAATGACGGAAGAGCAGTTTATACAAGCGAATCTAACCGCTTGTCAGGAACTTGCGGAACGATTTCAGGACGCCGAGGCCTTGCAAAAAATTATAGCTACCGGTATTGAAAACCGGTAGCATTGCCGCGCATGAAGGCTAATAGCAGACAGGAAGCTCTACGCTATGACGGTTCCCGCAGTGAGGGCATTTATCGGGAAAAGGAAACTTTTTTCCCATAAAAATCTTCCCGCTAAAAATCTTCCCGCATTTAAGGCACACCAAAGGACGCGTGTCTGTAGGTTTCGGCGGGAACATACCAGATAGCAGATTCATAACCGCTCCTCATTTTCCAGCTTTTCAGATGGAAGTATAGTTTTAAATATACTATTTTTTAAGAAAAAAGTAAGGTTTTTCTGCAAAGCGTGGGAAGTGAGGAAGCGGCGGCAGACACCGTGAGGGCTGGAGCGCGCCTCCTTTCTGGAAGACGCCAAAACCCTCGACCCCGCAAAAACCGCCGGGCTTTGGTGTCTGGCACCATGCGCGTAACCGCTAATACCTGATCCGGTTATCCGGTTTGACTTGGCGGCTTCCGCATTGCGGACATTTATCGGGAAACGGAAACAGCTTTCCTGTAAAAACTGCCCCGCATTTCAGGCATTGTAAAACCTCATATTGGTAATTATATTCCATATTTTGTCAGGGACAACTTTTTTCCAGCAAATTGCTTGTTCCATTAATTTTCCAACTCAGCTCAAGATACACTGCCGGGGCAGTGTATCTTGAGGCTATACGGACGGCGCAGGTTCCGGCTTTTCCTGCGGGGGCGGCGGCTGTTGGGATTGAGCTTTTTTCTCTTTCTGCCGTTCTTTCATAACCTGTTTAAACAGCGCGTCCGCGTCGATTTTTTCTTCAATCCCGAATTGCGGGATGATTCCAGCGCCGTCTTTACTGCGGAACAGCGGAGCGTCATTATTTTCATAAGCCCAGCTGTCTTCGTTGTTGACGAAATAATCGAGTACCGTAACCACTGAAAGGGTGAAATATATCAGCGACGCATTATTCCGTTTCTGCGGAGGCAGAAGCGCGTTAAGCCGCATGGAAAGCGGATTAGCAACTTGAAAGTTGTAGCTCGCCCAGGGATTGGCAATGCCTTTGCAGGGAGCCTGTTTTTCCGCCCCGCCCAGTTTGCCTCCCTGTTCTATACCGGCGGCGACCACGGTAAGGTATTTCCGTAGCCGTCTGATTTCAGGGTACAGCGGGGTTATGGCGCTTTTCTTAATGGGAGAGCCTCCAAGACTGGTAAATTGATAGTGCGGAAAGAAACAGAGCCGCTTAATCCACTGAAGCTCGCTGTATGTGCGTTTTGCGTAGATCGACCCCCGGGCGTCGGCGGAAGAGGTTTCCAACACTTGGCAATACTCCACCAAACGGGACAGATATTCCTGACTAAAATTAACCCCGTATTCCCCCCACTGGTTGATGATTTCCTCCAAATGACCGTCAACGCCGTCGATCATTTCAAAGGTCACATATCGCAGTCCGAACAGCAGTTCCTCCATAATCCGCATCAATACCGCAAACTGGAGGAGCGAATCCGAAGGGGAAATCAGCTCATAGCCCTTCTTCAAGTCTAAGACCTTCGCGAAATAGACGTATAAGTCCGGGAATTCCTCTAATCGGTCCCAGCCCGCTTGGGGAAACAAGGATTCCAGAGTCCGAAGCCCTCGATCAACCGCTTTCTGCTCGGCTACATTGGCCGCGTGCCGAGCCGCCGCTTGAGGGTCAATTTTTTCCTCCGGTTGTTCCGGCGTTTCGGTCTGCGGTTGGTTTTCTTCTTCCTCCGATTTTTGGAACATACTTTCAGGCGAAATCCGTTCCTTTTCGGTAACGTTTAAGAACGCCATGAACCGGTTTCTTCGTTCTATAAAGAACCGCTGGTACGGGAGCCAGTTATTAGAGAGCAATTTCAGCAGAAGCGGGTAGAGCAGGAAATGCAAATCTTTGCTTATCGACTCAAAGGCTGACACGGCGGTTCGGATGGTTTCCTGATATTTATCTTTGGCTTCTATCGGGTTGTCTAGGTACAGGACCTTATACAAGAGCTTATATGCGCCTTTGATATGAAGGTCTATGTCCAAAAGCTCCATGACAAACAAAGGCTTATACACTGCTCTAAGAATCTCCGTAAAATCGGAGACTTTGACCGTTTTGGGGCGAGCCTGCATCTTCGCCATATCACTGCTGATCCGCTCTATGTTCCAATGCCGGATGGTATCTAAGATGGAAAACATAAAAGGAGACATTTTTTTGAGCTGTTCGTTATTTTTTATGTTATTCCGGGGAAACATAGTCCTAGTGGAATTAACCAAAAGCTCTATTTTCTTGTAATAATCATCCATCCGCTGATGTACGAAACCGGGATTCACATAATCAGGATTTCTCCTGAAAAACGAAAAAAACGTCGCCGGAAGCTGGAACAAGGATTTTATTTCAAAGGTTCCCTCCGCGGCGTATCGGTCCATTTTGAGGCGTTCAAAATAGCCGGGGTGAATCGGTATCGACGGATCGTCTTCCGGGATAGGCTTTTTCTTCTCCGGCGTTTTTTTCACGACGCTTCCGCCGAAGTTTTCTTCTCCGCCCTCCGCAACCTCAATCCGCCGCATCGGTTGAGCCTTCCCCGGTTTCCTCAGGGGCGTTTTAATTTTTTCAGGTTCAGGGGAGCGTTCAACGCCGACCTCTCCGCCTAACATTTCCGCCATACGTTTGGCTTCATTAGGATCAATGCTTCCTAAATTCTGCCGTACCCGTTGCAACTCTCCGGGAGCATATATTGCTTTGTCTTTTGCCATAGTATCTCAAGTCCTCCTTAATCCCTCCCTATAACGATTACTTTACTCGCTTCCATAATTCTAAGCAAGCGTCTATCATAGAATATAGTCTTTTCAGCGGAAAATTTCCAGTCTCCCCTTTTCAGTTTCCCCAAAACCAAGTATGCTTTTTATATGGAATACGCCATAGCGGTTATAGATATAGGAATGACCAACAAGAAAGTAGCGGTCTATGACGACGCCCTGAAACAGGCGGATGCCAGATACCGGATGTTTCCGCCTAAGCTGGTTGACGGACTTGAAACGCACGATCTGGACGCCCTGGAGACATGGTTTATCGAAGAATTAGCGGACCTTAGAAAAACTTACCCCATCAAAGCTATCGCGGTAACTACTCACGGAGCCGCCTTTGTATGCGTAGGAAAAGACGGACATCCGGTCCTGCCTTGCGTGTACTACACCCACGAGCCGGGAGATGATTTCCATAACCGGTTTTACGCCCGATTCGGTCCGCCGGAAACTCTGCAAGCCAAAACCGGCACGCCTTATCTCAAAGCTCTGATCAATCCCGCTAAGGGCATTTTCTTTGTTCAAGAACGCTACCCTGACTTATTTCGTCAAACTCATCGGCTTTTGCAGTATCCTCAATATTGGGGGTTCCGTTTTACCGGCAAAACCGGCGCGGAGGGAACCTACATGGGCTGTCACGGGTATCTCTGGGATCATGCCGAGAACCGGCTCTCCTCGGTAGCCGAGGACTTGGGAGCGGCTCCGCTGATGCCGAAAACCCTTAACCGTTCTTGGGATATTCTGGGAACGATCTCGCCTGAATTCGCCCGGAAGACCGGACTTTCTCCAGAAGTAATCGTTACTATGGGAATCCACGATTCTAATTCCTCTCTGCTTCCTCATTTCGCCAAAAAGGGAGAGACCGGTTTCGTACTGAACTCTACCGGCACGTGGTGCGTCAGCATGAATCCGGTTAAGAAATACGGATTCGCTCCGGAAGAATTAGGAAAAGTGGTATTTTTTAATATTTCCGCGTTTGGAACGCCGGTAAAAACCGCTATTTTTCTGGGAGGTCAGGAATTTGAAATCTGGTCTAAACTGCTTATGGATATAAACCGCCGCGGCGATATTCCTTCCTATAACGATGACCGGTATCGTTCTATTCTGCGGAACCGAAACATTTTTCTCCTTCCTGAACTGACTCCGGGTTCCGGGCAGTTTCCCCAGTCCCGGGCCCGCGTGGTGGAAGACAGCCGGGACTATCCCTTTGAGGAGATTCGGTCTGGAGCGTCGGTTCCGCCGTGTTTCAGGGATTATGAAACGGGCTTTGCGGTTTTGCGGCTTTCTCTGGTTATGCAGTCGATTACGAGCTTTGAGCGTATCGGCATTGCTCAGGGCGCCGAGATTTTCAGCGAAGGCGGGTTCAGGAAGGATACGGCTTATAACGGACTGCTTTCGAGCGCGCTCCCGGAGAATCGGGTTTTCCTGACCGACATCGCCGAAGCCACCGCCTTAGGCGCGGCTATGACCGCTAAGATGGCGCTCGCCGGAAAAGGACTTGCGGATTTGTCAAAAGATTTCGAGATAACCTATCAGGAAGTAGCGAAAACCGCGATTCCCGAACTTGCCCCATACCGAAAAGCATGGCTGGAATTGGCGAATACGGCTTTTCCTTCGCCGTAACCGAGCGGGATCGGGATACGCTTAACGCGGAATGGGCGTATTAAGAAATATCCGCAGATTCCGCATCCTTCTCTGTCGCCTTTCGAGAAGCTCTCGATTCCGATGCTTTTAAGATGTATAAAAGATAATACTAATAGATTTTTCTGTTATTAATTTAAAAAATAGGAGGTGATCCAGAAAGTATGATAGGCATTAAACGAAACCATAATTGAGGTAGTGGAAAGCCATATTGAAGGCTTTCCAATGATTGAAGAGCTTCTTGGAAAAACAGCAGGTTCGCC
>JAIRPH010000219.1 GCA_031257135.1 Spirochaetaceae bacterium | reverse complement strand
ACCTTTTTCGGGGAAAGTCTGCCCTTTGAAGCCATGCGGGAAGCTGAACAGGAAGCTCAAGAAGCGGACCTCATGCTTGTGTTGGGAACGAGTTTGACCGTTTATCCTGCGGCGGGTTTGCCGCAGACGACTCTCAGCCGGGGCGGGAAAATCGTCATTGTTAATGATATGCCCACTCCCTTGGATTCCCGGGCGGCTCTGCGTTTCGGCGACTTAGGCGAAGTCTTCGAAGGCCTGCGGGAACTGCTGAATCCTTAAGCTCCGGGCTTTTCCCGGAAAGCCTTCCGCCGCGGGGAAAAGTCTTCCGCCTGCGGTTTTTCGTAGGCAAACGCGGCGGGCGGGATAAGGCAAGGCGAAGAGCGGCGAAATCGCGTAAGTCCGGTTGTATTACTTATTTGATTTTGAGGGTTTTGAATATGAATTCACCGCGGATTAAAAGCATGATCAAAAAAATACTGCTGTTTTTGCCTGCGGCTTTGGTATGCTCTTTCGTACTGCCTCTTTTATCCATCGTTAAAGTTGGATGGAAAGGCATAGGCTCATTTTTAGCCGCCGCCCTATTTACTTTTATACTTACCTGTATTTTAAACTTGGCGGGATTGATATACGCGCTGATACGTATAAAAAAACTGTTGACCTTGGTTCTATTGTATGTAGTACTCATGATCGTTCCATGTTTACTAATATTATTTTTTTGGGTGAGAGTTCCCGATGATTATTGAGGGAAATGTATGGAAGATATCATAAAGATTCTCTTAATTACAAATGTTTGTTCTCTTGTAGTCGCGTGTAATTTCCGCTATTACGAACGCCGGATATTAATATTGCTCAAATACAAAAAACGCAAGCGCGAAAGAGAGGAAAAAAAGCGAAGCGCGCCTTCGCCTGCGGATGCCTCTGACGCCGCTGAAACTGACTTTTAAGACTAGAACCCGCCGGCTGGGGGTCAGAGCTTTTTCTGAAAAAGCCGCCGACCTCCGGCGGGCGGGTTAGAATAAGCCTTTAAACCGGCGTTCTATGACACTGATGAGTTTGTACTCGATGGAATCGACGAGGGCGGCTCGGCTTGCCTCGATGATGTCTTCTGAGACGCCGACGGTACTCCAAGTATGTACGCCGTCGGTTGATTCGATGAGGACTCGTACTTTGGCGGCGGTGGCGTCTTTGCCGTCGATAACCCGGACTTTAAAGTCGGACAGCCGGACCTTTTCTATATCAAAATTGGAAAAAAACGGCGTCAAGGCTTTGCGGAGGGCCCGGTCAAGGGCGTTCACCGGACCTTCGCCTTCAGCCGCGGCGATTTCCTGTTTTCCGTCAACCCAAACCTTAACCCAAGCGTAACAGCACGAAATCGCGTTGTCTCCGGGATGCTCGCTTACGACGCGGTACGCGTCGATTTTGAAGAGGGGCTTATATTTTCCTAAGGCTCTGCGGGCGAGCAGTTCGAAACTGCCGTCCGCGCTTTCAAACTGCCAGCCGCCGGCTTCGAGGGTTTTGAGTTTTGCCGCGATGTCCGCGATTACCGGATGATCTTTTGTGATCGCGGGGTCGATTTTTTTCGCCCGTTCTGCGATGGCTGATCTGCCGCCGACTTCGCTCATGAGGAAACGCCGGTCGTTTCCGACGAGGCTTGGGTCGATATGCTCGAAGGAATGGCGTATTTTAAGAATTGCGTCGGCGTGCATTCCGGCCTTGTGCGAGAATGCGTGAGACCCGATGTACGGCATCCGGTCCGGCGCGAGGACGTTGGCGATTTCCGCGATGCGGCGGCTTACCTCGGAAAGCCGTTCCAGATTGCCGGGAGGCAGGCAGGCGCGGTTTAGTTTGAGTTCGAGACTGGGAATGATGGCGGCGAGCGCGGCGTTACCGCATCGTTCGCCGAAGCCCAAGAGGGTTCCCTGCACGTGCCGGCAACCCGCCCGGACAGCGGCGACTGAACACGCGCTTGCCATATCCATATCGTTGTGCGCGTGGATGCCGAGATTGCCGAAGGCTTTTGCCGCGAGGATTCCTTCTGCGATGGTTTCCGGGAAGTTGCCGCCGTTGGTATCGCAGAGTACGAGCCTGTCCGCGCCGGACTCAGCCGCGGCGCGTAAGGTTTGGAGCGCGTAATCCGGGTTTGCGTTCCAGCCGTCGAAGAAATGTTCGGCGTCGTAGAGAACGGTTTTTCCCTTATCTTTGAGGAATTGGATAGTTTCTGCGATCATGGCGATATTTTCGTCGAGCGATACGCCGAGAACTTCGGTTACATGGAGGTCCCAGCTTTTTCCGAAGATGACCACCGCTGAGGCTGAGGCGTCCAGCAGAGCTTTGAGGAAGGGGTCTTCCGCTGGGCTGAGTCCTTTTTTTCGCGTGGACCCGAAAGCGCAGAGACGCGAGCGTTTGAGGTCGAGGGTTTCCGCGAGACGGAAGAATTCCATATCTTTGGGGTTGCTTCCCGGATTGCCCGCTTCGATCCAGGTTACGCCGAGTTCGTCGAGCGAGCGGGCTATTGCGAGTTTATCCTGCACGGAGAAACTTATGCCTTCGCCCTGCGCTCCGTCCCGGAGGGTAGTATCGAGTATTTCGATTGGTTCAGCCGCGTTTGCGCTGGTTAATTGGATAGTATTCGCCACGCTGATACCATACCCTGCATCCCCCAAACGCGCAATACCTTTTCTTTAGAATTTTTTTTTTAGTAATTTTTAAGTTAAAATTTTTTAAACAACGTTTAGAAAAAACTTTTTAAACAACGTTTAGAAAAAAACTTTTTAAAACAACATTTAGAAAAAATTAAGTAACAAAATCCTTTACTCTTTAGAAAAAGAAAGTTTGAGTATCTTTGCGGAAAAACATTACAGGATGAGCATAGCGTCGCCGTAGCTGAAAAACCGATACTCTTTCTGCACAGCGGTATGGTAACTTTCCATAATAAAGTCCAGTCCTGCAAATGCGGAAACCAGCATCAGCAGTGTCGATTCTGGGGTATGAAAATTGGTGAACAGTCCGTCAACCGCTTTAAATTGGTATCCCGGATAGATAAAAATCGAGGTGAGTCCTTCGCCGGCGCAAAGCGCGCCGTCTCGCCACGCCGACTCGATAGTTCTGAGACTCGTCGTGCCGACGGCGATTAGCGGTTTTCCCTGAGATTTCGCTGAGGTAATCCGCCGCGCCGCGTCCGCGCCGATAGAGTAACGCTCTTCGTGCATAACGTGCGCTTCGATACGCTCAGTCCGAACCGGAAGAAAGGTGCCGAGTCCGACATGAAGCGTTACGAACAGTGTTTCAACGCCCCGGGCGCGAAGCGCATCCAGCAAAACCTCTGTAAAATGCAGTCCCGCAGTCGGAGCCGCGGCTGAACCGGGCGTTTCAGCGTATACCGTTTGATACCGTTCATCGTCTTGTTTTGTGCCGTCCCGCTTGATATACGGCGGCAGAGGCATACGTCCGTACCGTTCAAGCCATTCGTCGCCGATAGGACGGTCGAACCTGAGAAATCGGTACGCTCCGTCTTCGCCGGTAATTTCGCCTGCGACTCCGCCGGGGAAGCGGTACGCGCTGCCGGCGCGTCTTCGTTTCGCGCGCTGAGTCATAGTCTTCCAAGTTATTCCGTCGTCTGAAGGATATAAGAGTAGAAACTCTGCCTCCGCGCCGCCGGCTAAGGCTGTTCCGGTTAGTCTTGCTTTCCGCACTTTAGAATTGTTGAAGACCAACAGAGAATCTTTCGGCAGGAGGTCGGGCAGATCGCCTACCCGGTAATGGGCGATGCCGCGCTCGCTCCGGTTGAGGAGCATCAGTCTGCTTGTTCCCCGTTCGGCAGGCGGAACTTGCGCGATTAACGCTTTTGGAAGTTCAAATGAGAAATCCGCTGTTTTCATTAGATGCCGCGGTTTGGGGTATATTCAGGTGACGGTACGCGTAATCGGTAACCATTCTGCCTCTGGGCGTGCGCTGGAGCAGTCCCGCCTGAATCAGGTAGGGTTCGTAGTAATCTTCTAAGGTATCCACGGTTTCGCCGACTGAAATCGCTAAGGTTTCCGCGCCGACGGGACCTCCCCGGTAGCGTTCGATGATCATCCGCAGAATTTCTCTGTCGTAGCGTTCAAGCCCTAAAGTATCTATTTCGAGGCGTTTCAAGCCTTCTTCGAGGATCGCGCAGGTAATTGAGGGCGACCGCAGAACTTGCGAGAAGTCCCGCATCCGTCTGAGCAGTCTGTTCGCCACCCGCGGAGTGCCGCGGGAAGATTTCGCGAGCATAGACGCCGCGTCGCCTTCGATAGCGGTTTTCAGTATGCCCGCGGAACGTTTTATAATCGCTTCCATATCTTGCTGTTCGTAGAAAGAGAATCTGCACGTTATGCCGAATCTGCTGATAAGAGGACTTGAGACATTGCCGGCTTTCGTGGTCGCGCCGACAAGGGTGAAAGGCGGAACAGGAATCCTGATAGTCCGCGCGCTTGGTCCTTGCCCTATGATCCAGTCGAGTTCGTAATCTTCCATAGCGATATAGAGCATTTCTTCGATTGCGGGTTTGAGTCTGTGTATTTCGTCAATGAAGAACACGGTTTTTTCGGTTACGGTCGTGAGGATGCCCGCGAGGTCTTTCGGTTTTTCAAGAGCCGGCGCGGACGTTACTTTGAAATCCACGTCGAGTTCCCGCGCGACAACTTGCGCTAAGGTGGTTTTCCCTAAACCCGGAGGACCTATGAGGAACAGGTGATCAAGACTTTCTCTGCGTTCTTTCGCCGCGGTTATGAAGACCCGCAGATTATCTTTCATCGCAGTCTGCCCGAGGAATTCTTTGAGGGTCTTAGGGCGCAAACCGGCATCCCGTTCATCGTCTGCGAGAGGCTTTTCCGGGTGCAGTATTCCTTTTTCCGGCGCGGTTTCTTCCGTTTCGGTTTTTCCCGGAACAGCGGTTTCAGCGCGTTTCTTCATACCGAAAAGTATAGCCCTTCCAGCGCGTTCCGGCAAGCCCTTCCCGGCTGTTGCAGAAAATCCTGCTTTTCCGAGGCGGTATTTTTTCTATCTTTTTTCTTGTTATTCGCGTTTACCGCTTCGTCTCAAAAAACCGGATATTTTCTGCTTGTGAACCGACTACTATAGTTTATATTATAATTCTATATTTTATAAAGAATTAAGTATCATACTTTGTAGATCACTTCCGAAAAATTATCTTGGGGGTTCTTGACGCTATACTTCTTGATAAGAATATCGTTTCCAATCAGGATAAGGCGAGGCTGGATAAGGAACCGCGGGATATGTAAAATATATTACCGAGCGAGTTCAAGCGGGCGCTATTTAAAAATAAAAAACGCCGGGGGTTCCGGCGTTATGGGATATTTTTCAATTCCCTCTATACAGCACATCTGCGCCGAACACTTCGCGGGAAACAACAGATAGTTTTTCCAACTGGTCTTCTGAGTGAGGCTGTAAATTGGTGTAATACACAAGTCCGTAGTCGGTGTCGCCGAGTATGCCGGATATTTCCGGGTCACTGCCGTATGCCGGCATGAATCCGTTTCTGCCGAGCTTTTTTGCAAACAGCTCTAAGGAATAAGAGTTTATCGCCCCCAGATCGATTATACACGGCGCGTAATCTCTGAGTCCGATAAAGGTATTGCCGTCTGTGTCCATTATTGAAGATTCCCATATATCGTAAACGTTTATCGAGGAGTCGCTATTGATGCTGTAAGTGAGACAGCTCATGGTAGTAGCAAACGCATACCGCGGTATATTCGGGGAAAGGTATTTTCCATACCCGGTTTCGCGTACAAGAATTGGGGTATTCATTTTCGCGTCTATCGGCAGATCCCCTTGGGCAGAAGCCGACGCGCCGAACATCTCAATAAGGTAGCTCATCGTATTGACCATGTTTTTGCCGCCTTTTGTCCACGCTTCCCGGCACTGCGTTTCGGCTAAAGCCATATTCGTATCAGAAATTTCGATAAGGCTTTCCCCGTTCCAGTAGGACGCGCCGATTTGAGGATAGGGCGACTGTTCTTCGCTTTCTCCGTCCTTGTCATAAAATTCAACGCCGTCCAGTTCGTAGTACAAACAAATATCCGCGATCTGCCGGGCGAAAAGCGCCTGTTCAGTATCTTTGCTCGGATCGTTTTCCTCTGTTACGCCGGTAAGAACGCCGAAAGTGACGCCGTCTTTTCCGCCGGTAATGCCGAGCAGAATTTTGACGCCCTTATCCCTCAACGGCTTAATCAGCGTTCTTCGGTTACGCAAAACCTCCAGTATTGTTTCGGAAAGTTCAAGCATGGGGATACTCTTTCCCCGTTTAATTTCCGCGCCGCTGATAATCACGTAATCAAAATACGGCGTTTCAGTATTATTCACCGAGACAAGGTACTTGCCCGCTGTTTTCAGTATTTCGGCAGAATCGGACGTATCGGACGTATCTATATAAAGAGCCGTCCTGACCGAAGCGTCGGGATTGTTAGGCGGATTCTTTTCAGGCTGGGCAGGGGCGTATACTAAGTCCGATCCGTTAGGATACGGACAGGAAGCAAGCATCAAAGATGCCGCCCCCGCCGCGAATGCTGAAAATCCGCGCTTCAGGCTACTCCCATACCCGCGCATAATCTGGACCTCGATATACCGTATCTTGCCCATGAATTGTCTGGCTTATCTGAGAAAAATAGTCTTCCATCGGCGGATTGCCGGAGCCGAAATAATTGGACCACTTCGCTTGTATTTCATTCCGGGAACGGATACAATAGTACATAACCACACCGTAGTTTCCGCGCAGGTGATCCGCCATACGGGTGAGAATGCCGCCGTTAATTCTTCCGGGAGGCGGTTTCGGACCGCCGCTCACATCAGCAATGGACACTGAAGCAGGACCGTACTTGGCTCTTGGCATACCGATATGGGAGTTTGCATCCCAGCTACCGTAGTAGACTTCGTATGAACAATCGATAACATCCTCTAGGCGTATCTCGGTACCGTCTGCAAGCGTATATTCCGACGCTACGTGCTCTCCGTAACGGATTTCATATACCTCCTGAATAATATCCCTGCCTATCGCCGCTTCAACTTCATAGGCGAACCGCAAAAGGTTTTCGCCGCCGATCTGCCATGCGTCGTCTCTTAAGGCATTGGTCATCACCGCGTCGTAAGCTCCTTCGGTGGGATATACGCCGCCCGGTCCCCTCTGTCCGGTTTTATTATTGCCGTATTCCTCATCGTACGCAAGACCGTCGAAAGGATATTGGTCAAAAAGTTCCGCTATCTGCTGGATCAAAACCGCAACCTCTGCTTCACCATACGGATAGGGAGACCAATCATACACCGCCTGCATAGGCCAGCGATAGAGCGAACCGACAGCAACCCCGGAATCTTGAGGAACAATCGACATAAGGACTTTGATACCCCTATCCTGCACTGGTTTTATGTAGGTATTATATTGATCGAGATAATGTGCTTTTACATCATTAGCGATGTGGATGTGCAAGCCTGTTTTAGTGCAGGTTACCTCCGTATCTTGGGAACAATTTTTGTCCAGAAGCCGGAACCCGTAGAGCATGACATACCGGTCGAAATAGGGGGTGCCGTCTGCCAACTCATATCCTATTACTTGCCGAGGGTCTTCTTCCGGTTCGCCCCACATAGTGTGAATCACTTGGACCCCGTTCTTATTCAGCTTTGTGGTATCTGTGACGGCTGAGAGACTGCCTCCCTCTCCCCACTCGCCGCCGGGGTTTCCGGGGTTTTCGGTGTTAGGATCAGTTCCGCTGGTGGAACCCGAATCAGAAGGACATCCGGCAAGCCCTGCTATAAGGGCGAGACCAGCGGCCACGGACGCGTATTGCGCCAAAAAAAGTTTTTTCATACAGTATCCTCCGTAAAAATTTATTGTAAGGTAAGCTGAATTCCGATTGGAATCCGCACCAGCAATTCATTATCAAAAGTCTCAACCGGCTCCGGCGCAGGGTTTTGTATAAAATGATTAGGCGACTGCGCATTTAAATCTTGAGACCGGCTGATCATAGTGTCTTCCAAAATCAGTTTTACAAACACTTCCGCTTTAGGATGCAGTTTATACATTCCCTTGATCTCGACTCCGATTTGATCCCGGAATAAGGTATAATTTCCAGAACCGTTAGGCGTTCTTCCGGATGCGGTATATTGGCTGAATAAATTCCTGACATAGATACTGCCGGTAAATCTATCCGTAAATTCATACGCCGCCCCGATGCCGTTCCACAGAATAAGGTGACTGATTGACGCATAGTTATCCGCGTTTACCGACGGCGTAAGTCCTATGTTTATCCATGCGCTATTGCCGGTCGTTTCAAAAAGCTCATAATCTTTATCTTCCCAAAGCGTAAGACAATGATCGGTTCTGAGGGTCAATCCGGCGATCCCCTTATACCGGAGGTTCAGATTAACGCCGTTTTTAAATACTATAGGATATCCGGTTTGAACGGGGTTTCCTGCCAAGTAAAATTCAGAAAGATAGGCGGTTATAAACCCGTTATACCCTACCGTTAAATCTAAAACCGGGGTCAGATGAAGACTTCCGTAGACTCCGAATATATGCTTGAATACTTCAGCGTCAGGCTTTATTGGAACAATATCCGTAGAATTTGCCGATTTGAAACTATAGTTATTGGCTACCGATTCATAATCCATCGTATAAGAGGCGTTTACTTTCCCGAATTGTCCTAAATTATAGCCGACTCTGGCGCCGTATCTGAATGTACCCTCATATCTGTCGATATACTCATTAGCCGTAGCTACTTTAAGTGGGTCAAACTTTGAGGTAAAGTTACCCGCGGCGGCGGCAATGGTAAAGGACTTGAGGAAGGCTTCAACCAGTAAACCCTCGTCGCGAGTAATATTGTCCGGGTTTATCGTTGAATTCCATGATACAACGCCGTTGCTGTTTTTGCCGGTATATATTCTTATTTTCGGATCAGCGTCTAAGGGGTCGGCATAGACCGATTCAATATCATTGCCCAAAGTAACGCGAAGAAAGCCGAATTGAACCCAGCCCTTCAGTTTGCTGACCGGTTTTATCAGTTCTTCTCCGGGCTGTATGGCAAAAGAGCCGCCGAAAAAAGACCCGTCGTATCCTATGGATACTTTACTATCGCTCCAAAAGTCTTTATTGGTGTAAAAAAATTCAGCGACAGTATTGTCCTGATAGGTTTTGCCCCGAATATCAGGGCGTTCAAAGGTCTGATTAGTCACCCGGAATATGTCTACATACAAATCGATTGCCGCTTTGACTCCTTCGCCTTTGCCGGTATCGGTTTCTTGGGCGGAAATGCTGGATATACCCGCAATCAGCGTCAACGCCAGAAGAGAGATTTTTATGTTGAAACGCTCGTTCAGTTTACGCATTGTGTACCTTTTTCCTTGATTAACTTTCAAGATTCGGACGGTTTTCCGCCCGAATCCCGGCGTCTTAATTCCGATGAGGAGACTCTAATGTAGGACCGCCGCTTATATCCGGTGAAACGATAGCAGACCACGGATCGTCCATTCGGACTGCCCAGGGGATCGGCTTAGAGGGTATTAGGATATTGGTGTAGTTGTTTATTTTCGTTGTATCCTGCTCCCGAATATCTTGAGGACCGTTTGAGTCGTCTTCGATGAGTCCGCCGGAAACCCAAATACTGGTATGGAACCGTGTAGAGCTGGGGGTTCCCGAATCTTGCACTTCTTCTTTCACTTCAAGCTGATTCCAGCCTTTTTTCAGAGACAAATACACAAACCGTAAGGTTCCCCATGTTCCGCTCCCAACCGGAGACCGGGTATATCGGAAAACCGAGACGTCTTTATCGACATATACATATTTAACAACCCGGACATCCTGTTGTTCATGTCCCTCCCGTTCGCCGCTTGGTGCAACCCATGCGAGTTTATAATTGCTCTTTCCATACTGCATCAGGGTTCCGCCGTCCTGTACCGACAAGTCGAGTACGGCAAACTGAGCGTCCCGGGGCCAAATCCACGGTTTTCCCTCGGTACTGGAATATCCGTTTACAGTCCAATCGTCATTCTCCCTCGGTGAGTTGTACCACTTATCAGGTCCATACAAACCGGTAATAGAAGAGAACGAGTCAGTATCCATCGGCTGAAGTTGGGTTACGGAAGGCTCGGGAATGGTCATGGCAACCGCTCCGCCGCTGATGGTACCCGACACATTATTGCCGATATTGGAAGTTACCTTTTTACCGTTATAATCGGCGAGTCCTGACGCGTTGACCTTAACGGTCTTTTGTCCGCGGAATTCATCGCTGTACTTCAGCAAGGCTTCGCCCCGCAGAGCGTCAACTGAGGCGGCATATACCGCATTCGGATTTCCGCTGTAGGGAAGCGGCACATGATGCGCTTGGTGAAATTCCCGTTCCTGATTATCCGCGTAGTACGTGCCGGTATCTTGGGTCCATCCGATGGTATTCGGGTGATATATGACGTACATTTGCATAGTAGCTGGGTCTTTTGACTCAAATGCGTACATCCGGTGACTAGCGGGAAGTCCATTATATGTTTCAGTGGAATTATTATTTCTATCCGTCGCATTCTGACTATACAGAAGCGTAGACCAACCCCAATCAAGAGCGACGGTGGCGGTTCTGAATCGGATGTACTTCAAACTGTAACAGTAATCCATAGAATAATCTCCGGTTTTTCTCAGACTTGCCGGAAATTCGACATATTTTAGACGGTAGGCGTACCTGAAGGTTCTGCCCCCAATTTCCGTAAGGGATGTGCAAGGCGCAAGATCAAGCGTTTCCAGATTTTCAGCGTAAGTAAATGCGTATCCTCCGATCAGCTTTAAAGAAGTACAGCCGCTGAAATCTATTGACTTTAGGCTTGTAGGATTATAGAACGCATATTCGTCAATATACTGTAATCTTGACTGTCCCCTTAAATCAAGTTTTTTCAGGTTGGTACAGTTTACGAAAGCCCGGGCCTCTATAATAACGAGATCCTTAGGCAGTTTAATATCCACGAGTTTACTGACGTTTGGACGGCGGTTATTGACGTCATTACTGGTGGCGCCGGGAATGCCTTTTACCATAGCGCCGTTATTGTCCATCACGGTCCACGTTATGTCTCTCAAATCAAGGGCGACATATTTACCGCTATCGCCGAAGGCTTTAAAAAGTCCGCCGATTCCGTCGTATAAACCGGGAGAATCTTCATATTCGATCTCTAAGTCATTACTGGAAATGTCCGGACCTAATCTAATCCAAACCGGATCATCAACGCTTCCGCCTCGCGGATCGGCGCTTATTTTGCTGGACAGTTCTGTTATTGATGCAACGTCAACGGCGTTGATAGCTTCTTCTTCCGACTCCGAATTGCCGCAACCAAACAGAGCGAGTACCAGCAATGCGGCTAATACTCCCGATAAGCCTTTCTTCATAACTACCCTCCTAAACATCGAAACGCTAAGTTTTTTCACACTTCCTCCTAGAAAAACATAAAAACGAGAAAAATATAAAAGACCGCAATACCCGCCGCCTATATAGCGTAAAACGGATATTGCAGTCTTGCCTCCAGAGATAAAAATATATCAGATCGTAACGCCGACCTGATGAGAAAATGAGAATACCCGGAATCGCGCTCCCCTATGCCGGGAGAACTATTCAAAAAACTATTGCCAGCTTGAGTATACCGCTTTCCGCCCTTACCGTAAAAATTTAAATAGGGGGGGGGGGGGGGGGTAAAAAATACCCAATGGGATAACGTCGCATCCATCACAACACCATAATTCCGTGTTTTTAAGGGCCAATTTTTAG
>JAIRPH010000208.1 GCA_031257135.1 Spirochaetaceae bacterium | reverse complement strand
AAAAAAATCCGCGCGCTTTTGTTCGACCGCTTCTTCGAGCCATTTCCTGCGGTTTACGACGATGTTGACTTTGCCGTCCGAGTAGAGCCGTTCGACGTAGACTGGGGTTTTCAGTCCCAAGAGGCGTTCCGGTTTATCGACTTTCTGCGAGTCTGACTGGCTGATCGGCAGAAAGGCGTGGACCCCTTCGCCGAGGTTAAAATCGTAGCCCCCTTTGACGAGGCTTTCGACAGTCCCTTCCACGAGGGTATGGTCCTGAAACGCCTGTCTGAGATTTTTCCAGAGCAGTTTGATGTCCGCTTTCTGCTTGGAAACGATTACTTCGCCGTGTTTATTCTCTTTGGTGATGAGAATAACTGCGACTTCATCCCCGACTTGGGGGGGTTCCGGGAACTCCGCAAGCGGAATCTTTCCCTCCGACTTGTAGCCGACGTCGATGAAAACGTGATCCGGCGTTACCGCGACCACCGCGCCTTCGACGATCTGCCCCTCTTCCAGGGGTTCAAGGGATTTAAGATATTCTTCCATCTGTAATTGTGTCTGGATGTTATCCGCGGAGTTTTTCGATTCATCCATTTCCACTTCCTGAGCCATGCTTGATCCTTCCGTAATGTTCTTTTTCGGTTTTATGGTATCTACCAATATGGCATAAACTTCTTCGATGGTCAAGCGGGAGGTATCGAAAACCCTGACCCCGGGCGCGATTTTCAGGCTTCCTTCGGCTTTATTTTTATCGATTCTGTCCCGCTCTTCGATAGCCCGCTGAATTTCCTCAAGACTGAGATTTGACACCCCCTGCTTATAGCGTCGTTTTGCCCGTTCTTCGGCAGAAGCGTCCAGATAAAACCGGTATTTAGCCTTCGGGAAGACGACGGTCGTCATGTCCCGTCCTTCGGCGACGACCGCGGCAAGATTCCGGGCGGTCTTGCGAATCAGCCCGTTTACCGCCTGCCGGACCCGGGGAATCGCCGATAGGAGCGGCGTATACCGGTCGATCTCGTCAGTGCGAAGCAGAGCGTCAACGGACTCGCCATCCAGATACACCGCGTCTGCGCGGCACTCAACCGCCGCCTGTTCCGCGTACGCCCCGGCCGCATCCTGATCCTCGTAAGAAACGCCCTTCCGCACACAGCCCAAAGCAATCGCCCGGTAGATGTTGCCGGAATTGATGTACGTAAAGCCCAAGCGTTCAGCCAAAAGCCGGGCTATCGTGCTTTTCCCGGACCCCGCAGGTCCGTCTATCGCAATTACCATAGTTCCTCCTTATTTTAAAAAATACAGCCCACTGCCGGGCTGACCAATCTATTATATTTTTTCCATATTCAGCTTTTTCCTTGTTATTTTGGTCAAACCTGAGTCTCATTACCCAGTTTTCTTGCAATTCCAGCGGGACTCTCATATATATTCGATAAAATAGTATGTTTTTACCGGCATTGTCAAGTATACGTTAGTTGTCTTCAGCGATTCTCATTTAAATATAAGTCTTTATACTATAAGAATTTACAGAAAACGCCCTTGTTAGTAATTCTTTATAGCATAAAAAATTACATATTTATAGACGATAATTGCTGAGAAAGTCGGAGCGGCTCTTGACATATTTTTTTAAATTCAGTATTCTTTATTTAGGTATTTCAATCAAGAGAGACTAGCTCATCTGGATAGAGCGTCAGCCTCCGGAGCTGAAGGTGGTGGGTTCGAGTCCCGCGTCTCTCAAAATATAATTCCTTATAACATAAAGAATTATTTGCAACTTAAAAGTCCTTTCCTAAAAAATTACATGGCATCGTGCGTTTATTCTTTTGCGGAGGAATGCCATGTCCAGATTACCAAAGCCTTTTACGGTCCTTCGCCGAGGCGATTCAAAAACATTTCAGCTAACCCTGAATCCAACGTGCGGGTTGCCCGCCCGAATATGCCGGGAATGGCAAAGGGTTTCTTTCCAAAATTTCCCCGATGCCCTCGCGCAATACCGAAACCCGAAAAATAAAAGCGCAACAGAAACCGGCGTTTATGCCCTTATCCAGTATCTCAAAAATGAATTAGCTCAGGGCGACATTCCGCATACAGCGATAAAAGATATAACCATAGGCGTATGGCTGTCAAAATTTACTAATATAGACGAAAGCCCGCAAGCCGACATTCTCCTCTCCAAAAACCGTCCGTATTCCATCAAAACATTGATTAACTATGAATCATATTATCGAAAATACATCATTAACTACTCATATTTTATAGAAAAAAACGGTGGTGATCCACAAAGTATGATAGGCATTAAACGAAACCATACTTGAGGTAGTGGAAAGCCATATTGAAGGCTTTCCAATGATTGAAGAGCTTCTTGGAAAAGCAACAGGCTCGCCTGAAAGCCCGCCTGAGCCGATACCGCAACCGGCAGTTATTCCCCTCTATCCCCACCGTGTCGCTTTGCCGGTTAACCGGCTGTCCTCGGCAAATGCCGTCAGGAAGCTATCCCAATCGTCAGTCCTTATCGTATCCCAGGTAATCCCCAGCCTTATCAGCCGCTTCCGCAACTTTTTCGCGGTTTTCAAGTCCCGCTTTCCCCATATATACCCCGCAATCTCGCCGGATTCCCGGTGATACACATAAATCAGCCGGACTTTGTTCTTCTTTTCCCCTATATATGTCCAAAACTCGTCTATTTCCAGACAGTTATAGCGTTTCTTCTTCGGTTGTATCGTATAAATCCCCGAAGTAAGGACTTTGAGTACCTTTGTGACGCTTATTCTGAGGATTGCGCTGATGTCCCGTATACCAACTCCCCGTACCAGCATGATTTTTACGAGTTCAGC
>JAIRPH010000128.1 GCA_031257135.1 Spirochaetaceae bacterium | reverse complement strand
GCGGGTTCTACCGCCTCCGACGGGGAAGGGCGGAACGGTTTTTTTACTACGCATTTGCTGAACAATCTGAAAATAGTTCCCGCGCTGGAGGTAGCGGAACTGTTTCGGCGCACGATGGGAGACGTAGCCCGCGCCAGCGGAAACAAACAGTTTCCCGCGGTGTACAATCAGTTTCCCGGCATCGCCTACTTAGGGCGCGCCCCCGCGCAACCCGCGCCGTCTCCCGCGCCGTCCCCGGCACCTGCGCCCCAGCCGGTTCCCGCCGGGCTTGAGTGGAAAGCCGAGGGATCAGGCGTCACGATTACGGCATATACCGGCAACGCCTCAGCAGTGAATATCCCAGACCGCATACAAGGACTGCCGGTTACGGCTATCGGAGATGAGGCATTTAGAGATTGTGATAGTCTGACCAGTATTAGCATCCCTGCATCGGTCATCTCCATCGGGAGTATGGCGTTTCAACATTGCGATGCTCTGATCAGTATTACTATCCCTGAATCAGTCATCTCTATCGGGGAGTATGCGTTTAGGTCTTGCGGGAATCTGACCAGTGTTACTATACCCAACTCAGTAACCGCTATCGGGGATCAGGCGTTTGCTAATTGCGAGAGTCTGACCAGTATTACTATACCTAATTCAGTAACGTCCATCGGAGGAAGCGCATTTTCCGGGTGCGACAGTCTGACCAGTATTAGCATCCCTGCGTCAGTCACCTCCATCGGGAATAGAGCATTTTTGAAATGCTACAAACTGGCTACTATTACAGTAGACGGACGGAATTCATATTACACAAGTAATAATGGTGTTCTGTTCGACAAGCAAATGCAGACCCTCATACAATACCCTGCCGGTAAAAGCGGTTCATATACTATCCCTAACTCGGTCACCTCCATCGGTGCGGCGGCGTTTTGGGATTGCAATAATCTGACTAGTGTTACTATCCCTAATTCGATAATCGCTATTGGAGACGAAGCGTTTTCCTTTTGCGGGAGTCTGACCAGTATTAGCATCCCTACATCGGTCACCTCCATTGGTGCGATGGCGTTTTATTGTTGCGGCAATCTGACCAGTGTTACTATCCCCGCATCGGTTGCCACCATCGGAGCAGAAGCCTTTCAAGAATGTGACAGGCTGACCACTGTAACCCTTTCGCGGCGGACGCAGTTTGTACGTCGCACGTTTCCCAGCGGGGCGCAGATACGCTACAGCGATTAACGAGGCGGCGGCGGCAAGCTCGTGCGGGCTTGCCCGTCTTGCCTGTTTGCCGGACGTAGAGCAACGGAGAAAAGCCGGCGGGCTTATACGCAAGGAGATGATATGAAACGGTTTTTTACGGCGGTATTAGTGTTTGTGTGCGCGCTTGCGGGCGCGCAGGAGAAGTATGCGCTGGTCATCGGGAATCTGTCTTATCCGCCGCCTAGTGACAACTTGCAGAATACGATCAACGACGCCAACGATATGGAAACCATTCTGAAAAGCAACGGCTGGACTGTCCAAAAAGTCCTCGACGGCACGCTGGAGCAGATGGAAGATGCGGCCCGGGAGTTAAAGCGGCGGTTGAGCCGTTCACCGAACAGTTACGGGCTGTTCTTTTACTCTGGACACGGGATACAGTCCCGGTTGAATCAAGAAAGTTATATGATACCGGTCGATGCGGATATTAGATATGAGCGCGATATTGGGAACCTCGCAATGCCTATTGAGACAACGCTCTGGGAACTGAATGACGCGGGAAACATCCTTAATATAGCGATTTTGGACGCCTGCCGGAATAATAATCTGGAGCGGCGGTGGCGGAGCGGGGTTCACGGCTTGAGTACCGTGAAGAATCCTCCTGCGGATTTTATTATCGTGTATGCGACGAGCGCAGGAACCGTATCGTCCGACAGACTTACCGAAAAGAGCAAGAACGGGCTGTTTACGGAGTATCTGCTGAACAATCTGCGAATCCCCGGACTGGAAGCGCACGAGGTATTCCGGCGCACGAGGGAAGACGTCGCCCGCGCGAGCGGAGGCGCGCAGGTGCCGCAGATGCAGTCTACCTTTTTCGGCTCGGCTTACTTGGGGCGCGCCGCCCCTCAGCCTGCGCCGTCGCCCGCGCCTACGCCTCAGCCCGCGTCCCATCCTGCGCCGTCTCTTGCGCCCGCCCCGCAACCCGCCCCCGCGCCTCAGCCTGCGCCGAGTCCTCAGCCTGCGCCCGCGGCAGTTCCCGTCGGGCTTCAGTGGGAAGCCGAAGGCTCAGGCGTCACCATTACCGACTATACCGGCACCGCCTCTGCCTTAAATATCCCAGACCGCATTAACGGTCTGCCCGTCACCAAAATCGGGGACAACGCATTTTCCAGATGTGAAGGCGGGGTAAGCGTCGTAGTAATACCGTCAAGCGTTACCTCCATCGGGGAAAGCGCATTTTCGGGTTGTAGCGGACTTACGG
This sequence comes from Spirochaetaceae bacterium, assembly GCA_031257135.1. GTDB lineage: Bacteria > Spirochaetota > Spirochaetia > Treponematales > Breznakiellaceae > JAITHW01. Next base: position 15,884 of record JAIRPH010000128.1, on the reverse strand, counting down.
GCGTGAACATACCGTCAAGCGTTACCTCCATCGGAGGAGGCGCATTTTACGGCTGTAGCGGGCTTACGAGCGTGAACATACCGTCAAGCGTTACCTCCATCGGGGACAACGCATTTTCCAACTGTACCGGACTGACGAGTGTGACGATCCCGTCAGGCGTTACTTCCATCGGGAGCCGCGCATTTTGGGAGTGTACCGGGCTGACCAGCGTAGTAATACCCTCAAGCGTTACTTCCATCGGAAATGAAGCATTTTGGGAGTGTACCGGACTATCTGCAATTACCGTAGACCCTAGAAATACGGCATATAGTAGTATAAATGGGGTGTTATTTGACAAGGCTGGAAAACAGCTTATTTGTTATCCTGCTGGAAAATCTGGTAATACCTACAATATTCCTGCAAGCGTTACTTCCATCGTAGACGCCGCATTTGACAAATGTCAGAGTCTGACCGCAATTACTGTAGACCCTAGAAATACGGCATATAGCGACATAAACGGGGTAGTATTTGATAAAGCCGGTAAAACGCTTGTTTGTTATCCTGATGGTAAAACCGGCGCATACACTATTCCCGCAGGCGTTACTTCCATCGGGGTTGGCGCATTTTACGCCCGTAGTAGGCTTACGAGCGTGACGATACCGTCAAGCGTTACTTCCATCGGGCTATCTGCATTTTTCGGCTGTAGCGGACTGACGAGCGTAACGATACCGTCAAGCGTTACTTCCATCGGAAAATACGCATTTTTCGACTGTAGAGGGCTTACGAGTGTAACGATACCATCAAGCGTTATGTCCATCGGAGAATACGCATTTTGGGGGTGCAGTAACCTGAAGAGTGTAACGCTTTCCCGGCGGACGCAGTTTTCAGGCAATAGCTTCGGCGCGCAGATACGCTACCGCGATTAGGAGTCAGATTGACAGGAAAACGATACTGGAGTATACTAAAGCTATGATGCGTCTTAATCCGTTAAACGACTATCTGATAGTAAAGATGTTCGGCGAGACCGGCGATGAGGAACAGTTACTTTCTCTGGCTAACGCGATAGTGAAAAAGACCGGCAAGCGGTTTACCTCGGTAGAGATTCTTGCGGACAAGCCCTTCACCGCTGAGGTTATGGGCAACAAAAAAGTTATCCTCGACGTGCGCTCCATAGCCGACGCCCGCCAGCGGGTTTACTCACTAACGCTGTTCGATATGGAAATGGCGGGAAGGGGCGGGTTTCGGGGTATGCTATTTTATAGAAAACTCCAGCGCGGAATCAGCGGTAGTTTCTTCAAAATCTTTAGCGGTCAAGGCGAGGCTTATCATTTCTGACGGCTGGATATGTCCTTTCTTGACGGTTTTGACGATGCGGTTGTCTATCCGCAGTTCCAGAATGGCGTCATTCTTGACAATAAGAGAGCGGAGATATACTTTCGTATCTTCTTGAGGATCGATTCTGTTGGGGATGACATAACGCAGGTTGGAACCGGCTTTGGCGCGGATTTGACGTCCGGGACGCGCTCCCTTGAGCCACCGAACCGCGTATCCTCCGGCGCGGTGGCTTTCTTCGGCAACCCAATCGACGAGATCGTGGACGTGCAGTACGTTGCCGCAGGCGAATACGCCGTCAATGCCGGTCATCAGGTAGGAATCCACCAGAGGTCCGCCGGTTGGTCCGAGTTCTACGCCCGCGCTTTTGGACAGCTCGTTCTCCGGAACCAGCCCTACGGAGAGCAGTACCGTATCGCAGTCAATGCGGAACCGTTTATCAGGGATCAGGACGCCGTTTTCCATCGGAGTCACCTCTACGCCCTCAACCCGATGATTGCCGAAAATAGCCGTAGTTTGCGAAGAAAGATATAAGGGAATATCAAAATCCTCCAAACACTGCACGATATTCCGGGTAAGCCCCGCAGGATAAGGCATGATTTCCACAACGCCTTTGACCTTACAGCCTATCCAGCTCATGCGCCGAGCCATAATGAGACCTATATCTCCTGAACCGATAATCACCGCTTCTTTGCCGGGAATATATCCCTCGATGTTGACAAGCCGCTGGGCAAGCCCTGCGGTATACACTCCCGCAGGACGAGAACCGGGAATCCGCACGTTCCCGCGGTTCCGCTCTCGGCATCCCATGGCGAGTATTACGGCTCTGGCGCGGATATGGAGAACTCCTGCCGGAGAAACGCAGTACAGCTCTTTATAATCTCCCCGGGTTTCAGGGCGCAGTTCCGTTACCGTCGTATTCAGGTATACGGCGATCCGAGCGCGAGCCGTTTTCTGGATAAACCGCTCGGCGAATTCAGGACCGGTGAGTTCCTCTTGAAACTCGTGCAGTCCGAAGCCGTTGTGGATGCACTGCATGAGAATTCCTCCGAGGTAATCCTCCCGTTCAATGAGCGCGCAGGAAAACCCTGCCCCGTCGATCTCCAGCGCGGCCGCCATTCCCGCCGCGCCGCCGCCTATTACTGCCGCATCGTACTGTAATTCTTTCATATATAGTCCTTATGTAGTTATTTCCAGATTCTGCCCGCGGCGAGTCCCCATCGCCGGCTTACATAGTCTGAGAACGCGGAGGCTTCCGCCTGAAACGCCTTCGCAAGATCGGGCCAAGAATCGGTGGCTTCGTCTTTAGGCGGCAGTACGGTCCGCCGCCACGAGGAAGCGTCAATCCGAGAGGCTAAGGTTTTCCCGAAATACTCGCCCGCCTGCGACGCCGACTGCTGGAGGACGTGAGCCATAAACTCGTTCACCACCAGATACTGATCCTTCACGTCGTAATGCTGATAATCGAAAAACGACAGGATAAACCTCTTCGCCTCGGGGGAAAGATTCTCAAACCGCCGCCGGCTGAAATTGCGGAAATCCTCGTCAATAAAGAAAATGCCGTGAAACCCCTCATGGACGATAAAACGGGACCGCAGATAGTCCGGGGATTCTCTGGATATGGACACAACCGCTCCGGTTCCGGGCAGGAATTGCCCGGAGGCGTTTTGATATATGATGCCCGCAACCGCAAGAATATCCGCCAGTTCGCCTTCTTCCCAGTTAAGCATGAACCGAGTCTGCCGGGCTTTCTCGAAAAAAGCCGCCAAGTCTTCGGGGCGGTAATCGTGGGCGTTCCAGCCGTGTATATCCGCTATCTCGTCGTTCGGGGCGAGTCTGCCCCGGAATCCGGCTTTCTCTACGAAAAAAGCAAGCCGCTTGAATATCCGGTCTTGCATATCATAATTCAGGGTGTCGAAAATGAGTATCTGCGGGAAATCCGCCCACCGAAACAGCTCATACCGTTCATCCCGCCAATTTTCCTGCGGATAGGACAAAATAGCCTTAGGATTTGCGGGAATCGGCTCTCCCTCCCAAGCGGACAAGAAAGCCGGACATACCAACAAGAGGCTTATAATACGTTTCATAACAACACAATACTCCGGGCAATAAGCTGGGCAAGCGCGTACCGGCGTTCTTTGGTTATTTCCGCGTCGGAGCGGAGGAAACTTTCAAGGTTAACGCGGAACCCCTCGGGCAGAACCGGAAGCTCAATGACCTGCTTAAAATACGCCCGATGAGACGGCTCAAACCGGCGGTTAAGGCAAAATAAGGTGAAACACGCGGTCTTGATGAATAAAGCCGAAGATACAAGATAGTTAAAATCGTCGTCCAGAAGAAAAGCCGCGCCCAAATCGTTGAGGAGATGCTCCATCTTAGGCTGATAAACGGCTCGCAGACGAGTCCAAAAGGCGTCCGGCAGATTGCGGAGCCGCTCCCGGACGCCCTGAAGCCAGCCGCTTCGGGAGAAAAGCGGCTCTCCTTCAGTCAGCCTATAGTACCCGTAGGTCCCTTTGATAAACCGCAGTATATCCGGCTTTGCCGCGCAATCGACGAGTTCGTCAATGGTCAGAGTCGCTTTATATTCCAGTCTAACCGGCAGGTTTCCAATAAGAAACCGGTCTTTGCTTCCCTGATTAGAGATTTCAAAATCAGAGGTTTCAAACGCCGCCGCGTCTTCTCCGTACAAACGCCGCCGTTCCTCCGCCTCCGGAACCGCGCCCGAATAGAACACATCCAGAATCAGCGCGAAATAAGGGTCCAGCGTATCCGGCAAAGCCGCCTCATTAAGGGAAATGCACTCCACCCCGGGCAGAGCCGAAAGCGCGGACGTAAACCGATCTGCAAGTACCTTAGTCTTATATTTCATATATGCTATATATCTTAGCATGGCAGAGCATATCTATCAACCGCCGATGAATCCGGTCCGTTTCGTCGTACTCATCCCCCACCGAGATGCCGCAGGAATAATAGAGGACTATAAACGCCGGCTTTTCAGGGCCGGCGCAATCGGGGCTTATTCGTTCCCCATAGCCGCGCCCCTCGCGGCGGTCTCCCGCCCCTTTACCCCGGCGGAGCTGAAAGCCGAGGCGTACGCTTTACGGGAATCAAGCGGAGCAGAGGGAAAAGACGGAAAAATCGCCGGCGGCGGTTTACAAATACTGCGGTATCCCCCGGAAGAGCCGGTTTTCACGCTGTTCGGTCTCTCCTTAGACGCGAGTCCGCCGAATCCGCCCTCGCCGCCGGCGATATATCGGTTTCCCTCGCTGGTATTGTGCGCCGGAGTCTTCCCGCCCTGTCCCGATATACCGCCGCCGCCGTGCTTCTTCAGAGCCGCAATGGTAGCAAATATGGCGATCCGCCCCCTCGCTTCAGGAACAGCCGGATATTCTTTCGAGTGGAAAATCGGCGTCCCCGTGTGGCTTCCCAAAAGAAAATAACCCGGAAGCCCGAGATATACGCGGATTTTCTTTCGCGCGGCGCGGCGCGCGAACTTGGTTCCGCGGCGCGAAAGTTTTGTACCGCGGTACGCGAACTTGGTTCCGCGGGACTAAAATCTCGCGGAGCGGTACGCGAACTTAGTACCGCGGTACGAAAGTCTCGTTCCGCGGAACGCGGGCTTGGTTCCGCGGAACGAGAAAAAAAATCCGCGGCGCGCGAAAAAATTTAAAAAACGCGAAAAAATTTAAAAAACGCGAAAAAAATTTAAAAAACGGATATTCTTTATTTAAAACCGCGCCTTGACCGAAAGACCTATGTCCGCAACGGAATATCCTGCGCCGGCTCCTGATACGGGCGTTGGGTCGTCATTCATATACGATACGCCTCGAGAACCGGTTATATACCGCCCTCCCGCTGAAAGGGTAATATCCAGCCATGAAATCGGTGAAAACGTGAAGACTCCCTTAGCTTCAAAAAAACATCCCCCGGAGATGCGATCCTTAAACCGGACGTTTCTGCTGATATGTTCATCCAGCGCGGTACATGACAATACCGAGCCGATTTGAAAATCTATGCCCGCGGATAAAACTTTTAAAAAGGGAACCCAAAGCCCGATGCCCTGCGAAGCAAGCATCCAGCTTTGGGAATAGTTTATCATCGGACCGGAAACCGGCATCGTTTCCCAATCATACCGCTCATATTGAAGATACCCGTCCCGAGACGCCCAAGAAAAATACATATAAGAAAAAACCGGATAAACCCTAATCAATACGCTTGAAACGATAGGAAAAGAGACGCCTATTGGAGAAATATCACATAAAAAAGCCTTTTGCGTATAATTATCGTGAGAGGAAAAGTTCGTTAAGCGATTGTCAGGGCTGTCCCAATCCCGGTCTTCCATAACGCCGGTTTCCATAGGAATCCCGAATTTGAGGGAAATAGTTGAAAAAACTCCCCATTTTTCCAGCGGCTTCTTCCGGGAAATGGCGAACTCAGTCCCAATATACGCGAGCGGCTTCATATCCCAGAGCAACTGGCTTAAATAAGTATCGCTGTTGGATAATTTATAGACGATTTCTTCGCTTTGTCCCACTAACGCTCCCGCCGAAACCGCAAGAGAAACGGTATACGGAGAAGGTTCCGCGGACAGCCTAAAGGACATACAAAACATGATGACTAAAATAATAAAACCGGATATAGTTTTCATATAATGAGCTTAGGAGTTTCTATTTACCCTAGTCAAGTGTGCGGTTTTGTACTCTTCATCGGTTTGACCTTCTTTATACAGGCGTGTACTAAAGATTCTGGGGAGATAACGATAATTCCGCCTCCTACCCATCCGTTATCCCGGTCGGTAGTAGGATACGGGGTTATCAAGGTTTCCTTTACTCGAGTGCTGGATAATCCGAATCAAACCAGCGCTTCCCTCGGATACCTGCGGCGAGGCTCTATTGTACGGGTCGTTGAACGGCGTTCCATCAACCGCGAGGGAACCTTCGAATCTTGGGTCTTGGTGGAAGGCCTATTCCGAGGCTGGCTCCGAGAAGAAGAACGAGAAGAACGAGTCGTGGATATTTACGATCTGGAAGCTCAAGCCGGAACAGCCGCAGTGGTTATGAACCGGTAATTTTTTCTTTTTTTATTTTTTTAAAAAAAGAAAAAAAACCTTGACGTTTTTTTAAAAAAACCGTATCTTAATGGTAACGCGGCTGTCGTATAACGGCTATTACCCCAGCCTTCCAAGCTGGAGACGTGGGTCCGACTCCCATCAGCCGCTGAAGAATAATTCCTTATACCATAAAGAATTACCTTCGGTTTTCCTGCTTAATTATCTCGAATATTTGGCACCGTGCGGTTATCGTGCAGTTATTTTTTTTAGCGGAGCGCGTTATGCCAAGAATTCAGAAATTTATCATCCTCATAAACCCCGCATCGAGGTTGCCCTTTTATCTGTAAACCGTGGTGATCCAGAAAGCGTTTAGCCCGTCCGCTACCGGGAGGGCTTAGGTAAGAACGGTTTTTGCCGCCGCTTGATTTAATCGCAAGGATGGGGTAGTGTGCTTAATTATGGCTTTTTCACGTAAAAAAGTTGATGCGGCGCTTAACGAGTTTAACCAGCAAGTGAAGTCCGTTTCGCTTTCGCAAGACGCCTGGAAGCGGCTGAAGAAAAACAAGATGGCGATTTTCGGTCTGCTGGTGGTTTTGCTGTATATTTTTGTTTCGATATTAGCGCCGATACTGCCGATTTATCCTTATGAACGGCAGGAGATTCAGCATATCTATCTGCCGCCCTCTTTTCAAAGAGCGGGAACGGTCATGCTGGAAACGCGGAAAGCCTATCTTGCGAAAGTTATGGCTCATGAAGGGCGGACCGAGTATACCGAAGCGGAACAGGCGGAGCTTTCTGCAATGCAGGCGGATATTGAAACCAATCCGATTCATAAGCGGGTCTACCTTCTGGGAACGGATATTCTGGGGCGGGATGTTTTTTCCCGCATCATATACGGCGGACGGATTTCCATCGGTATCGGCGTGGTCGGCACGATTACCGCGCTGTTTATCGGGATATTTTTCGGCGCGGTTGCCGGATACGCCGGCGGACGGCTGGACAACTTCATCATGCGCTTCGTAGACGTGATGTACGGACTGCCGTATATGCTGGTGGTGATCATCCTCATGGCGATTATGGGACGGAATGTGTTCATCTTGTTTATGGCTATTGCGCTGGTATCGTGGCTCACCATCGCCCGGGTGGTGCGGGGGCAGATTATCAGCCTGAAAAATTCGGAATTCGTGCAAGCCGCTAAATCAATCGGCGCACGCGCGCCCCGAATCATCGCGAAACACCTCCTGCCCAATACGCTGGGCATTATCATCGTGTATTCCACGCTGTCACTGCCGCAATTTATTATGAACGAAAGTTTTCTGTCTTTTCTGGGGCTTGGCGTTTCCGCGCCGCTGGCGTCTTGGGGTTCTCTGGTTTCCGAAGGGGTGAAAGGCATGGAGCTATACCCGTGGCTCCTGACGGCTCCGGCTCTGACGATGACGGTGTTTTTGTTCGCCATGAATTTTTTAGGCGACGGGCTTCGGGACTCGTTTGATCCTCAGAGCAAAAACAGGACATAGGAGGTCCCCTAATGACCGAGGAAACGGTTCTCGAAGTGAAACAGCTCCGGACTCACTTCTTTACCGACGACGGCGTCGTAAAGGCGGTGGACGGAGTTTCCTTTTCTCTGCGGAAAGGCGAAGTCTTAGGGATAGTCGGCGAATCCGGCTCAGGCAAGTCGGTGACCAACCTGTCGATTATGAATCTGGTACAGCGTCCTCCGGGGCGGATAGTCGGCGGCGAAGTCCTCTTTCACGGCGAAGACATTCTCAAAATGCAGGAAAAACAACTGCGGAGCATTAGAGGATCGAAGATTTCAATGATTTTCCAAGACCCTATGACCAGTCTTAACCCTTTTTTGCGGATTTCGACTCAGATGATCGAGACGATTAGACTGCACCAGAAACGTTCAAAGCAGGACAGCCGGAAAAAAGCCGTTGAAATGCTGACATTGGCGGGAATCCCCGCCGCGGAAGAGCGCATCGACTGTTACCCGCACCAATTTTCCGGCGGTATGTGCCAGCGGGTGATGATCGCTATGGGGCTTTCCTGCAATCCTGAAATCCTCATCGCCGACGAGCCTACCAGCGCGCTTGACGTTACCATTCAAGCTCAGATTCTCGATCTGATGCGGGATTTAACGAAGCGGTTCGGCGCGGCGGTGATTCTCATTACCCATTCCCTCGGGGTGGTTGCGGGAATGTGCGATACTATCTATGTAATGTACGCCGGCAGAGTCGTGGAACGCGGGCGGACTCAAGATATTTTTGCAAATCCCCGGCATCCGTATACCCGGGGCTTAATTAAGTCGGTGCCGAGGCTGGACCGCCCTAACTCGGAGCGGCTCTTTTCTATTCCCGGACAGCCTCCGAATGTGATCGGTCTGCCGCCTTGCTGTCCTTTTTTCCCCCGGTGCGGCGAAGCGCAGGATCGGTGCAAAACCGCATATCCTGATGAAAAGGATTACGGAAACGGACATCTCGCGGCGTGCTGGACCGCAGATACAGGAAGGCGGATATGAGCGATTTACTGGAAGTTAAAGACCTCTGTATGTACTTTCCCGCAGGAAGCGCGGGATTTCTGAAGCGGGAAAAGCAGTATGTGTACGCGGTAGACGGCGTTTCGTTTTCCCTGAAAAAAGGAGAAACTCTGGGGCTTGTCGGAGAATCGGGGTGCGGCAAATCCACGGTAGTACGGGCATTGGCGCGGCTGTACGTTCCTACTTCGGGGGAGGTACGCCTCAACGGGAAAGACTTGGGGAGCATGAATAAACGGGAGCTTCTTGAAGCCCGGCGGAATATGCAGATCGTCTTTCAGAATCCTTACGCGTCCCTCAATCCCCGGATGACCACCGGAGAAATCATCGCCGAGCCTATGCGGATTTATCAGAAACTGGGACTCCTTGCCGCGAGCAACAGCGAAATCGAGGCGCGGGTTGAGGCTCTCATGGAAATGGTAGGGCTTTTAAAACGCTACAAAAACCGGTATCCCCATGAATTTTCCGGGGGACAGCGGCAGAGAATCGGCATTGCCCGCTCTATCGCCCTGAGTCCTCAGCTTGTTCTCGCGGACGAGCCGGTTTCCGCTCTGGACGTCTCGATTCAGGCGCAGATTCTCAATCTTTTTAAGGACATTCAGCAGGAATTCGGGCTTTCGTATCTCTTTATCGCTCATGATCTGGCGGTAATCGAATACATATCAGATCGGGTCGCGGTGATGTATCTGGGCAAAATCGTGGAAATCAGCGATTACGAAGACTTGTACAAAAATCCCCGGCATCCCTATACGCAGGCTCTGCTTTCCTCCGCGCCTATCCCGGACCCGAAAATCGAGGCGGAACGGAAGCGGATCATCCTGTCCGGGGATGTGCCTTCTCCGAACATCCGGCGTCCGGGCTGTTATTTCTACGACCGCTGTCAGTACCGGATGGACCTCTGCAAAGATTCTCAGCCGGAACTCAAAACCAGCCCCGGCGGACGGGAAACCCACAAAACCGCCTGCTTCCGCGAAGGATAACCTCAGCCGTTGCCTTTGCAGAGCGCGCAAATAAAGCGGACCATCAGCGGAAAATATTGGGGCGTCAGCCGCAGATCGTTGTCTTCAGGACCGTTGAGAAGCCGCCACGTTTTAGGGATCAGCCGGCAGTCGTACTTATTCTGAGCGTCCCGGCAGACCAGCGCGTCAGCGAATTCGGGCTGGCTCCGCAGGAGGTCTCCAAAAGCCGCGGCTTCTTCCGCGGGAAGCATCGTAATCGTCTGCGCCGGAATACCAGCCCGCAGAAATCCTACGTCGTCAGAAAAAGGCGTGGGAATGAGGCGCACCCTATCGAGCCTGAGATGCCGGGTCGTCTCTAAGGCTCTTGTCCGCAACTGCCGGACGTGCAGACGCGTCCGGGCAATTCCCGGTCCCTCTTCATGCTTCATAATATGATCCGCCATCGTAGAGATGATCAGCGTGTCCCCGACCCCGCAGGCGTCAAAAATGTAATACCGGCTGTTCCCAAGCCCCGCGCCGTGCAGTCCCTTAGCGAGGGTATACGACCCTTGATCCCGAATCGTTTCTCCATGGGTAAGCTCTTCCTTATCGGTGAAGATAATAAGCCATCGATGTATCTTCTCTTTCCGCAGTCTGACCGCGGCTTCTATCAGCTCGAACACGGCCGCGCCGTTATCGTTTGCCCCGGGGCTGTTCGGCACCCGGTCATAATGAGCCACTAAGATAATCGAGTGCTGTCCCCCAAGAGAACGATCTCTTAACCGGTTGGCAATCGCTCCTTGGGAAGACAAAAAAAGATGCCGGTTCCCGGATATAGTGATTGCCTGCGGGCTTAAATATAATTCGTCTAAAAGAGATTTAAGCATGAGATACCGGTCGGTATCGGGGGCGATGAATTCCTTAAAACGCTCATAGAGGATTTCGCTCGAAAAATGGGTTGCCGAGGGATTACTCACCGAAATTATACGCCTTACCTTCTGGGTTTTTTCTCTATAATATCGGCAGACAAGGGGATTTCCTAAAGGGGCAGTCCGCGCCGCGGCTCTATAAAAAATCCGCAGAGCAGGACTCTGCGGATTTTTGGGCTTCACCCGTAAATATGGATGAACTCGTGAAGCAGTTCTAAGGCTTTTTCCTTACAGTCTCCGCAACCGGTACCGATTTTGGTGGCTTGCTGTAAGGCTTCCCAAGTACGCGCGCCCTGCTGAAACGCGTTTTCAATGTCCTTGTCGGTGATGCCAAGACAGTGACATATCTCCTGAGACGGCTCTTTGAACAGCCCCGCTCTGCCGGTCTTTTCAAGGTGGTCGTCGATAGCCGCCCGCAGAGCCTTATCTCCCAAGACCGAACAGTGAATCTTGTATTCCGGCAAGCCTCCGAGCTTTTCCACTAAGTCTTCGGGGCGGATTCCGTAGGCTTCCTTGATTCCCATGCCTTTGATGGTTTCGGAAAGCATACTGGTAGACGCAATCGCGCTGGCGCATCCGTAGGTTTTCCATCGCACGTCGGCGATGACGTCGTTTTCGATTTTGAGCAACATCAGCATCTGATCGCCGCATTTGAGGTTTCCCGTCTGTCCGCGGGCATTCGCGGGAAACGTTGACTCGTCGTTCAGCAATACGTTCCGAGGATTCATAAAATGATCCTTTACCGTATCCGAATATAACCAATCAGCCATTTTCTCTCCTTAACGCTTTAACGTTATTTCACCGTTGACATAGACCGAAGCCGCTGAATAATCGGGGGCAGAGTCTCAAGAACATAGTCGATATCGTCCGCGGTAATTCCCCAGCCTAAACTGAAGCGGATCGACCCATGGGCAAGCTCGGGACCTACGCCGATAGCAAGCAGTACATGAGAGGGATCGAGACTGCCTGAAGCGCAGGCGGAACCGGTAGAAACTTCGATGCCCATAATATCGAGGGAAAGCAGTATCGCCTCTCCTTCCGCGCCGGGAAAGGAAACGTTCAGCGTATTGGGCAGTACGTCGGCAGGATGCCCGTTTACCTTAATGTTAGGAACCTTTTCCAAGAGTCCGTCCCGCAGTTTCGTCCGGAACCCTGAGATTTCTCTGCCGTACCGGGAAACTTCCGCCGCGGCAAGCTCCGCGGCTTTGCCGAAGCCGAGTATCCCGATGTTGTTGTAGGTCCCCGCCCGAAAGCCGTCTTCCTGATGCCCGCCGTGAATCAGCGGCGAAAGGGGCGCGCCTTTTTTCACATATAACCCGCCGACTCCTTTAGGACCGTAAATCTTATGAGCCGATACGGTAAGATAATCCACCCCAAGTTCCTCAACGGATACCGGAATCTTCCCAACTGCTTGGACCGCATCGGTATGCATCCATGCGCCGGCGTTTTTGACCAGCGCGGCGATCTCACGGATGTCCTGAACGGTTCCGATTTCGTTATTCGCCATCATCACCGACACGAAGAGGGTCTTTTCATTCAGCGCGTTTTTCAGCGCGCCGACGCTGACCTTGCCGTATTCGTCAACCGGAAGAAAGGTCACCCTAAAGCCCAGAGTTTCCAGAAATTTCGCGGAATTCAGGACGCATGGATGTTCTATCGCAGTAGTTATGATTTCAGACCTGCCGCCGCGCCGTACTCTGCCGTCCGGCTCCAGACCAAGTCCGCGCATGGTCTGAAATACCGTATTGTTCGACTCGGACCCGCCGGAGGTAAAGATCACCTCCGCAGGCTCTGCCGCGCCCAACAGGTTCGCCACCGCCTGCCGCGCCTCCTCAACTCTGCCGTGAGCAAGCCGCCCCGGAGCGTGCAGACTCGAGGCGTTGCCGTAAATATCCAAATCCGCTATTATCGCGGCTTTGACCTCTTGCTTGAGGGGAGTCGTAGCGTTATAATCTATGTAAACTCGTCGTTTCGACATAGGCACTCCTTCGATTTCAAATATATCCTACTAATATAGTAATGTATATAGCTATCCTATACAAGACCAAGCGGCAATCTAGTCTTGACCCGACCGATAATTGACAATTTTCCAGTGATTTTGATATATTTTTCCTATGATTATCTGTAAAATGTTTTTAGAAAACGCCTTTTCCCCCGATGCGGACATGAGGGCAGACCTCGCCTTCCCGCCTGTACGCCATTCGCGCCACGCGCCACGCGCAATTATGAAGGCGCGATCCCCTGTGTCAAGACCCTAATCTCCGAATTCAGCTCTTTTTTAAAGATTTTTTTCAAAAAATTTTCCGCAGGGATTTATCGGTATGCCGGAGGCTCCAGCCTTTCCTGCGGCGAGGCGTCTCCGCGCCGTGCGGGGCAGTACCTCTGTTTCAAAGCGCAGTCCCTGCGTTCTGAAGGTATGTCCCTTTATCCTGAAGCGCAAGCCCTTTGCCGTGAAGGTATGCCCCTTTATCTCAGAGTGCAGTCCCTTCGCCGTGAAGTGATGTCCCTTTACTCTGAAGCGCAGTCCCCGCGCCTTAAAGCGCAGTCCCTGCGCCTCAGAGTGCAGGCACTTTACTTCAAAGGGACATCTCTGTGCCTTAAAGGTATGTCCCCGCGCCGAGACCGCTATAGCGGTCGTCTCGGCGGGGTAGCTGGTCACTCTGACGGGATAGGCGCGCAACTCGGCGGGGTAGGCATTGAACCTAGCGGGATAGACGGATGCCTCGGCGGGCATACCAGCCGCTCCGGTAGGACATACGCCCGCTCCGTGAGGCGCGCTGTTCTCGGCGGTCATCCCGTAGGCTTGGCGTCTGGCACCAAGTCGTATCACAAGGCTTAACCCGGCGCACGCCTGCGCCGGTTAAGAGAAGCGCGTAACGCTTCAGATATATCCAGAAGGATTAAACAAGGAGTTTTTTATGAAAGCAAAACACTGGCTTTTATGCGGCGTTGTTGCTATGATTGTTACGGCGACGTTCACCGTTATCGCCTGTAATGACGACAGCGGAGAGAGCGAACCTGAAAAGGTTGCGACGCCTACAGCAAGTCCAGGTGCGGGATCGGTTGCCAGCGGTACGGAGATAACCCTTACTACAGCCACAGCGGGGGCAGAGATTTATTATACCACCAACGAAAGCAAACCAACCTCGTCCAGCAATTTGTATCGTGATACTAATAAACCGACCATAACCAGGAATACTACCCTCAAGGCTATCGCGATAATACCAGACATGAGCAACAGCGACATACTAACCGCGGACTATACTGTCAAAGCTACAACACCTACAGCAAGTCCGGCGACAGGACAAGTTTATTACGGTACGGCAATAACTCTTACTACAGCTACATCGTGGGCAGAGATTTTCTACACTACCGATGGAACTGAGCCTAGCGCGTCCAGTAATTTGTATCGTGATACCGCCAAGCCGACCATAACCAGGAATACTACCCTCAAGGCTATCGCGATAATACCAGACATGAGCAACAGCGACATACTAACCGCGGACTATACTGTCAAAGCTACAACACCCACAGCAAGTCCGGCGACAGGACAAGTTTATTACGGTACGGCAATAACCCTTACCACAACAACAGAGGGGGCGTCGATTTTTTACACTACCGATGGAACTGAGCCAACTGCGTCTAGCATTTTGTATCTTGATAACACTTCTCATGTTACCATCAAACCGATCATAACCGGTAATATGATGACTATCAAGGCTATTACGATAGGAAGCGGTATGACCAACAGCGACGTACTAACCTTAGAATACACCGGAATCCCCGCCCCCTATAGCTGGACGAGGGTATACGCAGGACATTACCCCTCCATCAATATCAATGACGTCTGCTATGGCGATGGAAAGTTCATCGCAGTTGGTGGTACTGGCAAGATAGTCAGTTCCACAGACGGTGTTTCATGGATGCAGGGAATAATCAGCGACTTTGGTATCTCCGACATCTATGGCATCTGCTATGGCGATGGGAAGTTTGTCGCAGTTGGTGGTAACGGTAAGATGGCATATTCCCACAACAGCATTTTCGGAAACTACGTTTTTTGGACAGCAGTAGCAGATAGCAAATTTTTCGACAGCGAAGCCATCACCGACATCTGCTACGGTGCCGGGAAGTTCCTTGCAGTCGGGTCGAGCGGTTTGATGTCGTATTCCACTGATGGCGTAACATGGACAGCGGTAGTCGATAGAACCGGAACCATCGCAGTGGGATCCACTACTTTCAACACTAGAGATATCAATGGTGTAGCCTACGGTGGCGGGAAGTTTGTCGCAGTTGGCAGTGGCGGCAAGATGGCCTATTCCACAAATGGTATATCATGGACGGCGGTATCGGACTCCACCTTCTTCAGTACATCTTACATTAGTGGCGTCTGCTATGGTGCTGGGAAGTTCGTCGCAGTCGGCGGTAACGGCAAGATGGCGTATTCCACCGATGGCGTAACATGGACGGCAGTAGCCGGTATAACCGGAATCAACCCACAAGGAGGCAGTACTTTCGGCACATCCAACATCCGTGGCGTCTGCTACGGTGCTGGGAAGTTCGTCGCAGTCGGCTATAGAGACGCGATAGTGTATTCCAACCCACAGGAATAGCGACAGGCGGGCGGCGCGGACTGTCGGCTTGCGCCGCCCGCCCCGCGGGTTGCGGCGTTGCGCGCAAGCTCTGCGGGAAATCCCAGCGGGAAAATCCATCGAGCGAGCGTCTGACGCCAAAGCCCCCGCCCAAAATCGGGCGGGGCTTTTTTCGCGCCAAACGCCCCGGCGAAAAGTGTCTGATACCAAGCCCCGCCAGCAATGCCTACCGTCAAAGCCCTCGCCCAAAACCGGACGCGGGCTTTTCCCTGTCAGTAAAAAGCCCTCAGATTGTTTTTCCGTCGAATTTTTCTTATAGTTTATTTATTGGAGATAATGATATGCTGATAGCAAGAAAGACCGCAAAGAAGCGCGCCCGCCAAGCGTCTCCCGGCGCATGGTTCGTGAAGTTCCAGCAAGCCCTCGACAAAGCAGAGGAAGCCCGCGAGAAAGACCGCAAAGCCCATGAAAAAGGAATGGAAGCAATCCGCAAAGCCCATGAGCAGACCGAAAAAACCCTTAATAGAGCTATCG
>JAIRPH010000077.1 GCA_031257135.1 Spirochaetaceae bacterium | reverse complement strand
ATAGGCTTCCACTGAGCCGCAACGGACAGCGAAATTTTTTTCTCGAATTGTCCGGTGGGCGTAACTTCGTCCGCGGCTCCTGCCGCCCAGCCGCCGTCAGGGGAACCCCAGTCCCACTTGAGTCCATGCTCGCCGTGCAGACTAAAAGCCAATTCCGCGGAAAACGATATATCCTCGCCCTTACCTACTCGGGAACCGATAAGAAACAGCAACGCATCCCGTCCCTGCGGATGCCCCATCCACATGAGCCGTTCAGTCATCGAAAAGCGGTTCATTCGGCGCATCCAAATCATCGCCCCGAGGGGGCTGTTGTCCATGTACAGATACGGGTCGGTATATACCGCTTCGCCGTAAAAAAGCGCGCCCCATATCCCGAAACTCCGGCTGTACTCAATCCCGAGGAGATAGCCCAGCGCGTTAGGCTGTTTATCCTCCGATTCATAATCTCCTTCAAAAATCGTGGTAAGTTCATTAACAACCAGTTGTCCGTAAACCGAAATATGCTTAACCGGCGTAACATTGACTTCCACCGAAAAAAAAGAGCTGTTTAAGCCGCTGTCAGAGTTGTCTTTCCAATATTGGTAATCAAAATATGAAAAGAGATTATGCAGGATCATCATTGGATTCAAGTAGCGTATCTCCAGAGCGGACGATCCGGCGTTTAGTCCTTCAACGAAGCCTACGGATACCTTGCCGAACAAGTTTACATCGAGCCTGTGGACGTAGATATGCCGCTGAAGAACCGCATCCGGTATGCGGGAATCCCACAGCGCGGGATCGCAGAGTTCTTCCGAATAAAATAAGGGCATCTGACTTACCAGAGCCGTGTATTTCAAATGTTTTGAGAAAAAGGAGAGCCTTGCGAAATCGTAGTAATCCGGCGTGTCCGAGAGGGTAAGGTTGCCGGAATGACCGGTTCCCATAGAAAGCCGGTCTCTGCCGATTTGGAAATGCCACCAGGGGCCGCCTGCCGCGAGGAATGCCCGAAACGGGAAGTAGGCGTCTATGCGCTCCGCCTGAAAAGGAATATTGGTGAATCCGTAGGCGTCCCGCTCGTTATAGTAAGGGTCCTGCTGAAGCGAAGGCGTAAGATTAAGCTCTATCAGATCGGCAAAGTAGAATCCGAAAGGCAGGGTAAGGACGGGGCTTCTCATAGCGTAGAGGTTATTGCCGCCTCCGCCGAGCCAGGGAATATCCGGATTCGAGCGTACCCCGCCTCCTATTTCCGCGATCGCGTGAAAGGATAACGCGAAAAAAGGCTCCGAGAACCGCATCTTCGGGGTAAGCCGTTCTTTGACTCGGTTATAGGCATCCCGGGCGGAAGGCGAGAGCGTTTCCGGGTCCGCCGCGGCAAGAACCGCCAACGCTTCGTCCCGGGAAAGAGGCGGCGTAAACGAAAGCATCGCGGACCCCGCCTCTCGGGACACATACCGCAGGTCTTCCAGCGCGGGGTCTCCCGGAGGAATCATCATGAACCGGCTCTCAGCCGCAAGCGTACCGAAGCAAGCAAAGAACGCCGCAAACGCTAAAAGACGCGCAGTCCGCTCCTTATGCAGATAAACAAAATCATATCCCGCTTTTTTCATACGACGAATGTAGCAAATACTATCGTTATATACAATATTAATACTTAACAAGATTTGAAAAATCTAGTACAACTAGAACTAATTACCCTTAAAAAAGGAGCGACCCGATGCGGTTTTCGTTTTTTTTTACGCTATGTATGGTTTCTATCGGTTTACTTTCTCTTGAGGCGCAGACGCATACGTCGGTTCCGCTGAATCATGAGGCGTATTACCTGCTGGAGCAAGCCCAAATCCGAGGCTTATGCGCGCCTCTGCCCGGGGCGAAGCCCTATTCCCGGGCGCAGGTCTTATCCGCCATAAACGAGATTCTCAGCGCGGATGCGGAAGGACGGTTCGGCGGACTCACCGAACAGGAACGCCGGATTCTCGAAAACGCCCGAAAACCCTTAACGCCGCCGCCCAGAGGATTAGATTGGCGGCGGGGAGCTTTTTACGCGGAACATATCTGGGACTGGGCGCGTTTTTCAGCGGATATTGGATTCACCGCGGAACACCTGTTTTCCGGCGGCGGCTACCCGGGAGACCAATTCGCGTGGGCTACGGAACATTGGTTTACGGTCTACCTCAAAGGCGATCTGGGCGAGCGTATATCCTACGGGTTTACGGTATCCGGGGGCATTATGCGGACTCCCCGGAAGGAACTTGGAACTTACAATACCTATTACCCCGGATTCGTTGACGAAGATGCTCCCGTCAGCCCCGGCGATGATCCCACCAGTTACGTCAATCGGGAAATTACTTCCTACAGCGAACCCCTCGCGTATTTTCCTTACGCGTATAAAAAGCGATGGGACGCGTTTGTGTTTAACTTTACTCAGATTGACAACAGCGGAGGGGTTGCGTGGCCTCAGGAACCGTCTATCGGGTATGCGATGTTTCCTGAGCTGTCCGGCGCGATTCTGAACGGGCATCTCACGTACCGGTTCGCTCGGCTTGATCGGGAGTGGGCTGGCATGGAGCGGGGAAGCAGTCTCGTGCTGAATCAGATGGCGCAACCTTTTGTCGGGCTGGAAACCGCGGTTCGTCCTTTTTCGTGGCTTGCTTTTTCAAGCCTTACCGGAGGACTTGAGTATTATGACGCCGAGGGCGTTAAAATTTCCTCAGAGTCCAGCCAAAATCTATTTTCTATCGCTATGCTTGAATTCAATTATAAAAACTACGCGCATTTTGACGCGGGAAGCACGGTTCTGTGGCCCAAACGGTTTGAACTGGGCTATCTGTTTCCTGTGGCGGACAATTTTTTTTATCAGAACAACATCGGAGATTTCGATAATACGGGATTGTTTTTCAATCTCAGAGGGCAGTATCCCGGTTTAGGGAAGGTTTGGTTTTCTTTTTTCTTAGACGAGATAAATCCTGAGAAAAATATTTTTGAGCTGGATCGGGCGATGTACGCGTTGCAAGCCGGCGTAGGTTTTTCGATACCGATACTGTCTTTTACTTCGGTAACGATAAGTTACACGAAGATTGAGCCGTACTGCTATACTCATACGCGGGTATTTGTGCCGTGGTATGGAGATATTCGGATGGAAGCCGCGTACGTCAATAACGGGAAAAGTCTCGGCTCGTATTTGCCGCCGAATTCTGACGAACTGCTTTTCCGGTTTGAAACTGTGCCGGCGATGTATACGAAAGTTGCGTTTCAGTATCAGATGATTCGGCACGGCGCGGATTACGGGTCAAGCGCGGTAGACGGCAGTTCTCTGCTGTCCGAGCTTGATCCCAGCGGGCGCAGTGAAAAGCCGGTTTTGAGAAAATACTTTTTGCAGGACGGCGCGTATCAATGGATGCATATCCTGAAGGTTGGCGGCGAGTACAGTCTCTACGGATACGGCGCGCCTTTAAAACTATTCGCCGAGGCGGGAGTAGTGTTTTCGTACTTTACCAACATCGAGGGTCAGGCTAATTCCGGAGAGCCTTCCGCGTACTCGGTTATCGACACCTCTGAATATCCTCACTCGACGGGCATTATTTTCACCCTCGGGGTCAAGGCGTTTATTCAGTAAGCCTATCGCTGGAACTGTTCGCGGAGCGGAGGCTTTTGGTTTCCTATGAAAAAAGGCGGCGGGTATTGATCAAAATCCTGTTGGGGCTTAATAATAACACAACGCCTGCGGATCAACCTGTGCGGGCGCGGGAGAAACTATGACTGAATCTGATGAAAAGACTGCATTTTTCAATGAGCGGGCTGGGACTTGGGACGAGACGTCTCGGCATGATATGGCTAAGGTAGAACTTATGCTACAACTGCTGAACATCAAGAAGGGCGAGCGCGTTCTTGATGTGGGAACCGGCACAGGAGTTCTGTTGCCTCTGCTGGCGCGGTATACTGATGAGGCGGACATAACGGCTATTGATATAGCCGCCAAGATGATTGAAGCCGCCAAGCGGAAAGCCGGGGACGCGAAGATTACGTTTATTACGGGAGACGTTCTGGAGTATCCGTTTGATCCTGAGCGTTTTGACTGTATTATCTGTTATTCGGTATTTCCTCATTTTGAGGACAAACGGGGTACGATACGGCGTTTATCTCGGCTTCTTGCGCCGGGCGGACTTTTGGGGATTCTTCATTCCGAGCCTCGGGACAGGATAAACAGTATTCATATTCACGCGCGCCACCATGATATTAAGGCGGATAATCTGCCTCCTGCGGAGATGGTTATGGACTGCATGAAAGATGCAGGTCTCCGGGAAGAGATTCGCATTGACAACCCGGACTTGTATATGCTCTGCGCCCGCAAACGGTGGCGTCTTCCCAACTGACCTGCTCGCCGAAGTTTTCTTCCTGCCGGAAGAAGCTCTAAGCAAGCCGGCTTTCGTTGCAGGCTTGAAAGAAAAGCCTGCCGCGCTGAAATATAAACCATCTTCCTGCTCGCCGAAGTTTTCTTCCTGCTGGAAGAAGGCTTCAGCCTGCTGGAAAAAACTTCCCGCCTGCTCGCCGAAGGCTTCAGCTTGCTGGAAGAAGCTCTAAGCAAGCCGGCTTTCGTTGCAGGCTTGAAAGAAAAGCCGGCCGCGCTGAAATATAAACCATCTTCCTGCTTGCCGAGGCTTTCAGCCTGCTGGAAGAAACTTCCCGCCTGCTGGAAGAAGCCTTCAGCCTGCTGGAAAAAGCTTCCCGCCTGCTGGAAGAAACTCTGAGCAAGCCGGCTTTCGTTTCGGGCTTGAAAGAAACGGCTTCGGTATAGGAAGCGGAATCATTCTTTGTCTTTTGTTTCCTGATACTCCAATGCTAAATGAATCTGTTTCAAAACATAATCCTGCAACAGCGCGTCTAATTTTTTAAAATTCCGAATAACTTCTTCCAGTTTATGATCATCGCTTTCATTAAACATTGCGCCGATACCGGTTCTAAGCCACTGTTCGTTTACGTTATAGGTAAAACAAATAATTTTGATAATCCGGTCGTTTATTTTACGTTTGTTCAGCTCGATGGCTCCTGCATAAGCCTTGCTTATATTGAGTCTTTCGGCAAAATCTTTCTGCGTAAGTCCCAAGGTTTTGCGAACCGCGTAAATTCTTTGAGGCATCCCCAGATCGGTTTTCAAGGCAGACCCTCCTATAATTCCAATTGTATCAAAGCGCGCCTATCTAAGGCAAGACGTCTTTTAGAGGATATTGACAGCAGACTACATTGTATCTAAAATAAGCCACAATGACTCCAGCAGGATACCATGTAGAACATATCCTTGTATTGTCAGAAAAAGAGGTACAGTATGACTGAACAAGAACGCTTGGCAACGCTCGTCGAGAGTTTTATGAAATTGAATGATCAGGAAAAAAGATATATAAAAAATCTTGTGGAACTGTTAGTAAAACTAGACGACGATTGCCGGAATCGCAGGCTTTACTTTATAACGCCTGAAACGCTCTGAAACGAAACTCAAGGCGTCCTGTTTTCGCGTCGATAGAGGGAAAGGAGCAATAATGAGCGATAGGTTTAACCCCGCGCTTCAGGCATTGGCGGACATACGAGGGCTTTCTCTGTTTTCCTGTAAGGATAAGCCTCTTCTGCGGCGTTTCCGGGCTTTGCTGGAACAAAGGACGCAAGGAAATCTGTTTGACGCCCTTGAGCGATGGGCTTTACTGTTCGGCGTTGCGGCGGAGGCTGGTAATTCTTTCTACGCGTCGGTCGCTTCGTTGACCCTTACTGACGATAATCCGTTCACCCACAGGGCTGAGGCGCAGGACGCGGCGGAACTGTCTCCTCTGCTTACCGCCGCGGCGAAGAGCGATCTCTCCCGTCTCGGCCGGATCGCCGAGTTTGACCTTGCAGGGCTGGGACTTCAGCTTGCGGAGGAGCTTCGCAACGCCGGCGTTACTGCGCTTGCCGGCAACATCGAAGCTGAAGCTGAGGCGTTGAAGACGAGCGATCAATCTCCGCCGGAAGCCCCCTTCTTTTCCAAAGGTTCCGATTGGGGGAAGAGCGTCTCTGAGTTCGCCGAGTATCTGCGGACGCGCGGCGCGGGAATATTGGGGCGTTATCGCGCTTTCCGCTGGACGGCGCGCGGGATTTGTCCTGTCCGCAACGCCGACACGATAAGCCTCGCAGACCTTTCCGGCTACGGCGAACAGCGGCGCGTCATCATCGCCAATACCCTCCGGTTCCTTGAGGGAAAGCCGGCGAATAATCTCCTGCTTTACGGAGATCGGGGAACCGGCAAATCCGCGGCGGTCAAGGCGATCTGCAATGAGTACGCCCCTCGCGGACTTAGACTGATAGAAGTCGCCAAGCAGGACGCGAAAGACCTTCCCGCGGTTCTGGACGCGCTGGCTGACCGGTCTCTGCGGTTCATTATTTTTATTGACGACCTGTCTTTTGAAACCGCTGACGATTCGTTTACCGCCTTAAAAAGAATATTAGAGGGAGGCGCGGAAGCGAAACCGCCTAATACCGCCGTATACGCCACCAGCAACCGCCGGCATCTGGTGAAAGAGCCGCAGGCGGATCGTCCCGCTCTCTCCGGGGATATGCGTTCTTTCGATACGATGGAGGAGCAGTTTTCGCTGGCTGACCGGTTCGGACTGACGGTAGTATTCACGGCTCCCGGGCAAGACGATTTTCTGAGCATCGCTGAGTACGTCGCGGTCAGGCGGGGTCTCCTGCAAGACCCCCCGAACCCGGAAGAGCGGAAACGGTTCCGGGACAACGCGATCCGCTGGGAACGGTGGTTCAACGGACGCTCCCCTCGGACTGCGGCGCAGTATGTTGACTGGCTGACCGGCGGCGCGGAGTTTCCTTGGGACCTTTAGCATCGCTTCAAAGCGTCTTCCCTAATACGGAAAGATGTGGTATACTGGCAGGAAATGGGAAATAATCATACCAGCGCAAAGGATCACTTTGCCAACGCTCTGGATTTCATTGTCAATGTCGCTCACATCGGTCTCTGGGATGTACATCTTCCCACTAATGAAGCAGTATATAGCAAGGAATTTGAGGGAATCGCGGGCTATTCCGAAGGCGAACTGCCTCGGCACGTTTCGGCTTGGGAAAAACTCGTTTACCCTGAAGACCTCAAAACAGCGCGCCAGCAAATCAACTTTTATCTGGAAGGAAAAATTCCCTCTTTTGAAGATCAATACCGCATAATCCGTAAAGACGGAAGCGTCATCTGGATTAAGGATGTAGGCGCGGTTACGGAATGGGACGAACAGGGGAAGCCCTTGCGGTTCACCGGCGCGATTCAAGACATCACGTTCTTCAAAAAAACCAAAGAAGCCCTCCGCATAAAAAATGAACAGCTCAGTCTTGTTACCAAGATGTCCGGGCTGGTTCTCTGGGACTACGAAGCGGAACGAGGCAGTATCCAATACGACGACGAATTTTACGCGCTCACCGGCTACGACAAAGAAGAAATTACCGGCACCAGAGCCGGATGGCACGGCGTCATTCATCCGGACGACATTAACCGGATTCTCGCTTTGACGATGCAGATTCTCTCCGGGACTATCGAAACCTTCGCGGAAGAAATCAGGCTTCGGCGCAAAGACGGTTCGTATATCTGGGTTTTTGAAACCGGACGAGCCGTATCATGGCGCGAAGACGGAAGCGTTACCAAAGTCCTCGGAGGCTTGCTCAATATCGACAAGCTCAAACGAGTGGAAGAACGCCTTCAGGAAGCCCTCGCGCAAAACGAGCGGTATAACCGCCAGCTCGAAACCGAAGTCGCCAACGCGGTCAGGAATCTCGAACAGTCCCGGCGGCTTAGGCAAGCCCTCTTCGACGCAAACCCTCACGTCAACGTCATCCTTGACGACAGCTTTCATCCGGTTGACTGCAATCCGGTTACGGTACAGTTTTTCGGGTTTTCCTCGAAAGAAGAAACCTTGCAAAAAGTAGTACCCTTCGTCAACGCGGGAATCCCCGAATGTCAGCCTAACGGCATGAAATCAGTGTCAATGGAGGAGCGTTTCAAATACGTCGTCCAATACGGCTACCATGATTTTGAAACGGAACTCGTCTTGTGGGGCAAGTCAGTGCCTCTGCGTATTATTCTCAAACGCATCGACTACGAAGATTCTTTCGCAATAGCCGCGTACCTTATGGATCTCCGCTCCATTAAAGAAGCGAAAAGCGAGCTTGTCCGGCAAGACCGGATTCTCCGCATTATGAACGACAGCGCCACGCACCTGCTTGCGTCGGAACGGGAAAACTTCAATAAAACCGTCTGGGAAGCTCTGCGGAACGTCGGAAAAAGCGTTAACGCGGACAGAATGTATATCTGGGAAAATTTCGTGGAAGGAGAAAAGCTGTTCTGCCGGCAGATTTACGAGTGGTCGGAAACCGTAGAGCCTCAGCAGGGAAAAAGCTACACCATCCGCCTCGATTACGACGATATTCCAAACTGGCGGAAATTATTTATGCAGAATCAAACGATCAACGCGTGCATCGCTGATTGTTGCTATCCTGAACGAAGCATATTGGAAACCCAGAATATTAAGTCCCTCTTGGTGATCCCGATTTTCTTCAAAGAAGAATTCTGGGGCTTCGTCGGTTTTGACGACTGCAAAAACAGCCGCGTATTCTCCGCCGGAGAAGAACACCTTCTCTACTCAGGATGCTTTCTCATTGTTTCCGCGATTCTCAGAAACAACATCACTAACCATCTCATCAAAGCGCGGGAAGAAGCCTTAGCCAGCACCAGAGCGAAGAGCGAATTCCTATCCCGGATGAGCCACGAAATCCGTACGCCTATGAACGCTATTATCGGCATGACCACCATAGCCCGTAAAAGCGCGGAAATCGTAAAAATGCAGTACTGCCTCGAAAAAATAGATAACGCATCCCGTCAGCTTTTGGGGCTTATCAATGACATATTAGATATGTCCAAAATCGAAGCGAATAAATTTGAAATCGCCTCAAAAGAATTTAATTTCGAGACCATGATTCAGGATGTAGTCAACGTCATTCAGGTGCGGGTTGAAGAAAAAAAACAGCAGTTCATTGTTGATTTCGACGATATTTTCACCCGCAACGTGATCAGCGACGAACTGCGGCTCTTTCAGGTACTCCTTAACCTCCTCAGCAACGCGGTGAAATTCACCCCGGAACAGGGCAAGATCATCCTGCGCATCCGCCGCAAAGACCTCGACTCGGGACACACCCGGCTTCATGTGGAGGTAAAAGATACAGGCATCGGCATTTCCGCGGATCAGCAAAACAAGCTGTTCACCTCCTTTGAACAAGCCGACGGCAGTATTACCCGCAGATTCGGCGGCACCGGCTTAGGATTAGCCCTGTGCAAAAAAATCGTCGAACTCATGGGCGGCAAAATTTGGATAGAAAGCGAACTGAATAAAGGCTCGTCCTTCTTTTTCACGATTGACATCGCTTGGGGAGGCGAGTGCTGGCAGAATTCAGTGTCAGGAAAGTTTCACCGGGATTTCTCGATTTTGGTCATCGACGACAGCGAAGAGACCCTTGAGTATTTCAAAAATATCCTCTTGAGCTTTTCCATGTCCTGCGATACCGCCATCTGCGGCGCCGCGGGGATTGAACTGCTGAAAGAAAAAGCCTATCAACTGGTGTTTCTGGACTGGAAACTCCCCGGCGAAAACGGACTTGAAATAGCAAAGCGGATTCGGGAAATCGCAGGATCAGAGATAGGAATAGTGCTGATGTCCGTAGCCGACTGGTCTGAGATTACCTCCGGAAGCGACGTAGGATCGCTGTGGATCAATCAGTTCCTCGCGAAGCCGATTATGCCCTCTACGCTGTACAACACGATAGTAAGACTATCTGATCATACCTTTATCACAGAACAGCCCAAAGCCGACATAAAAACGCTCCGCCTTGAAGGCAAGCGGATTCTGGTAGTCGAGGATATCGAGATAAATCGCGAGATTATCGGCAGTATCCTTGAAGATACCGGGGTAATAATCGACTACGCCGCGAACGGTATCCGCGCGGTGGATATTTTCAAAAAACAGGGTCAAACGTATGATTTGATCCTCATGGATATTCAGATGCCTGAAATGGACGGTTTCGATGCGACTCGGCACATCCGTATGTTGCCTAACGCCGATACGATTCCTATCATCGCTATGACCGCCAACGCCTTTAACGAGGACATTGAGCAGTGCCTCGCCGCAGGCATGAACGACCATATTGCAAAGCCTATCGATGTGGGCGCATTCCTTGAGACCCTGGGAAAGTATGTCTAGCTCAGCCCGCCTAACCTCGCGCCCGCCGGCGTTTTTTAAAAAACCGGAACGGGCGACCCGCCGGCTTCTCGTTAGGATCGCCGCCTATTGCTGAATTATCCGCTTCTCAAACTTGAAAGGGTCTTCGTTAAAAGCGTATCGTAATCGTACTTGTGCATAGGTTCATTCAGGTACTGCGGGAAGTCTCCGATCTTCATCAGCGGACGGCGTTTTGCCGCCTGCCCGCTGTTTTCTGCGCGGGAAGCGAAGTTCCCTCGTCTTAATACCCTCGTTGCCGCCGCGTTATTTCAAGATTATTCTTGGCATTGGCGTCGTTAGGATTGATACGCAATGCGTCGGTAAAATCAGCGATAGCCCGATCATAATTGCCGTTGGCATGATACGCATTGCCGCGGCTAATGAACGTACCGGCAAGTCCGGTTAAGGCGTGAGTATCGTTAGGATTAATGTGCAGAGCGTCGTTAAAGTCCGTTAAAGCCCGGTTATAATCCTTTTTGTCATTAAGATAGACAAAACCCCGGCTGGTTAAGGCAAAGACAAGTCCGCCTAAGGCATTGGCGTTGTTTTGATTGAGCCGCAGAGCCGCAGTAAAGATAGCGATAGACAGATCGTACGCTCTTTTGTCGAGATACGCAAAGCCGCGTCTCGTTAAGGCGTCATCAAGCTCTTCTAAGATAAAGGCGTCGTTTGGATCGATTCGTAGCGTCGTAGCAAAATCAGCGATAGCCCGGTTATAATCGTCTTTCCTTA
This sequence comes from Spirochaetaceae bacterium, assembly GCA_031257135.1. GTDB lineage: Bacteria > Spirochaetota > Spirochaetia > Treponematales > Breznakiellaceae > JAITHW01. Next base: position 1,779 of record JAIRPH010000077.1, on the reverse strand, counting down.
AATACGCGATGCCGCGCCAATGTAATACCTCGATATTGTTAGGATCGGTACTGAGAATGGCGGTAAAATCAGCGATAGCCCGATCATAATCGCCGTTGTAGCCATACGCGATGCCGCGCCAATGTAATGTATCGGCGTAGAAATACTGCGGGATGCGAATCGGGTAATAGGTTGAATTGCTATGCAGAGCCGCGGTAAAATCAGCGATAGCCCGATCATAAAGGGCTTGCTTTAAATAGGCAAAGCCCCGGGCGGTTAAGGATGCGGCGTCGTTTGGATCGATGCTGAGCGCGTCGGTAAAATCAGCGATAGCCCGGTTATAATCGGCTTTGTAGGTATAGATAAGTCCGCGCCAATGAAACGCCTCGGCGTCGTTAAGATTAGTATGCAGAGCCGCAGTAAAGGTAGCGATAGCCCGGTCGTAATCGCCTTTGTAGGCATACCCGATGCCCCAGGCGGTTATGATGCTGGAATCGTTTAGATCGAGCCTATTTGCCGCGGTAAACTCCTCGATAGCCCGGTTATAATCGCCTTTTTCAATATAGGTATAGCCGCGCCATACATAGGCTTCGATTAACGTTTTGTCTATAGCTATTGCTTTATCGAGTTCCTGTATAGCCTCGTTATATTTGACTTCCCAATAATACGCTTTACCTCGGTTGAGATGGTTGAGCGCGTCTTCTTTTGAGCTTGCCGGGGTTCCGGCGCAGTCCGCTAGGAACAACGCCCCGATAATCAGGGTCGCCCGCAACGGGGCGGACACTTTCTTCAATACGCTGTGTTTCATAGAAACCTCCTCTGTTTTAGGCGGACGGCGTTTTGCCGCCTGCCCGCCGCTGGTTATATCTTAACCGGCTCTTGAACCTAAGCCGGATTAAGCCTGTTTTTCCGCGCCTGCCCAACCCCTCGGAATGGCGCGCGCCGGCGCGTCCCGCGAATCTCGTCCGCCGCGTATTCGAGCGCAGTATACCTCCTTCGTAGCGCAGAGATACTGTTTTGGCGCAACGCCGTAACGCTGTCATGCGAAGAGAAAGTAAAATTGTTTTTAGATATATAGTAACGCTGTCTCGATGTAGAATAGCTGTTCCGTCTAAAGATAACATTATCGGGATTGGGGTAGTAATTCTATCTTTTTTAGCAATACGGTTCATACCTTTTCCTTTTTGCGCCCGCCTGCGGGCGTTAAACCTGTAGCGTTAAACCCGCTAGAGGGACCGAAAAAGTCTAGTCTAAGGGTAGCGCGCTTAGAAGTATGATACACAATACGCCCTACGGCGTCAAGGGGGGAAAGCAAAGGTCTCGGCGGACCGGCAGATACCCGCGCCGCCCGCGGGCGCGCTCAGGGCGCGGATTCCGCAAGCAGAGAAGCCGCGGTCTCGGCGTCTAAGCCGGTCATCTCCGCAACCTCCGCGCCGGTCCAGCCCTTCCGTTCCGGCGCGCTTCCTTGCTGGGCTTTGGCGTCAGAGACTCGCGGGCGGGTTATTCGGCGAAGACCGATTCCAGCGAAACAGCCAAACCGGGCAAAATCCCTACCGAAACCGTATCTCCAGAGCCGTAAAACCGCGTGTCCACGCCGGCAGACCGAAACGCGTAGACCGTCGCGGTCTTAAACTCAGGATATACCACCCAATATTCCCGAACCCCGGCTTTTCGGTACAAATCGAACTTCCGTTGCATCTCCATCGCGGAATTCGACGGAGATACTATTTCGGCTACCAAGTCCGGCGCGCCTCGGCATCCTTCTTTGCCGCGTTTTTTCTCATCGCATATCACGCTGAG
>JAIRPH010000075.1 GCA_031257135.1 Spirochaetaceae bacterium | reverse complement strand
ATTAGCAGGTATCGCCATATATTACAAGAGGCTGAATAATTTTTCGGTAAATAATCAAACGGAACTGAAAAAAAAGCGTCGAAAAATCCGCAGTTCCGGCTTGACGTAGCGGGGGTATATCATTTTACTATATCAATATGTTCATTGAAAAGATACTTAAAAAACTTCATATTAAAAACATTCATCATCTGGATAAAATACTCTTTATTCTAGCGGTCATGGCGTTGTTGCTGGGTAATACCATCAAAATCGGCAGAGAAAAGGTCATAGAGTCCAAAAAAGCGGTTACGTTAGTGTTTTCCCAGTGGTGGCAGGATGAATTAGAATATAAAGCCTTAGATGCGCTTATCGCGGAATTTGAAAAAACTCACGCCGGGGTTAAAATCAAGCTGGATAATCGTTCTTACCATGAAATGGAAGACCTTATCCTCAACGAGCTGAACGATAAAATCGCGGGATTTACCGAAAACTTTCTTACCGCGGATATTCTCGCGCTGGATTCCCGGTGGCTTTACGGACTTATTCAAAACGATATGCTTGAATCGCTGGCTCCGTACAAGGAATCGTCGGATTTTATCCCTGCGCTTCAGCCCAGCGGTCAGGAAACGATATACGACGAATGGGCGTTTCCGCTCGTTTCCTTTATGGCGCCGCTTTTTTACAATATCAAAGTCTTGTCCGCCGCGGGCTTCGACCGTCCGCCGAAAATGTTGAGCGATTTCTTGCGCTATGCCAGAGCCATAACCGACGCTGAAGCCGGACGGTACGGCTTGGGGCTGTCTTTGAGTCAAGGAGACCCGCAGGGAGTATATTTGGACATTTATTCTTGGATTTGGGCTTCCGGCGCGGTGATTATCAATCAGGGCAAGCCGAATTTTACCGCTCCTGAGGTAATCGACACCTTAGATTTTCTGGACAATCTCTATACGGAAAAGCTGATTGCCCCGGGCAGTTTTTCAAAAAGCCGGGAGCAGAAATTAGAGGAATTTATTACCGGTAAAATCGGGATGATGATTGCTTCGGTTCAAGATATAGAGCTTGTGCGTAAGCGGATGGGAGACGCCAATTTCGGCATTACCACTATTCCGGGTCCTGATGTATATCAAGGAAAGCCGGCTTTCGGTTTGACCAATTGGTATGCGGGCATTTCTAAGGAAAGCGAGCATAAAGAGAAGGCTTGGGAGTTTATCTCGTTTCTTGCCAAACAAAGCCCGATGCTGGCGGCCGCGTCTCATGCGGTGCCGGGTAGCGGAAACGGGCTTGAAGATTACCTGAAAGGAGATTTTTTCTATTCCAAAGCCTATAACATATACGAAGGAGGCGATGGAATTCAGGAATTTGCGGGCTATCCTGCGGTTCATGTGCTTGATTTCATCGTTCGGCAAGAAATCGCTAAGATGTTTGAAGAACGGCAAGGAGCGGAAACCACCGCCGAAGAAATTCAGCGGCAATGGGAAGCGATATTCCAAAATGCTATCCGATTCGGCAGTTGATTTCAGGTTTGCCCGTCCTTTTGCAGGGCGTGAGTTTTCAGCCGGAATTCCGCCCGTCTGAGATTCGACTTAGCCGTTTCCATCTCAAACCGAAAGGAGCTTGAGGCGATTTGTTCTTCAGCCCGCTTTTTGGCTTCCGCGGCGCGGCTGTAGTCGATCTCTTCGGGCCACTCCGCGGCGTCCGCTAAGAGAACCGTTTTATGAGGCTTTACTTCAAGAATCCCCTCGGTGATAAAAGCCTGCTTCCATTGCCCTTTCTTGTCTTTAAACCTGAGAATACCGGTACATACCGGCGCGGTAAACGGGGCGTGATCCGCATAAACCCCGACTTCGCCGTCTATCAGCGTAAGCGTCAAAGCCTCGATGAGGTCTGCATAGAACAAGCGGTAGGGAGTATGCGCTTCAAAAGGGTAGAGTTTCGCCATGATTATCCTTTGGCTTTCGCCAATACGTCGTCTATGCTTCCTGCCATGAAAAACGCCTGTTCAGGAACCGCGTCGGTTTCGCCGTCGAGAATCATCTTGAAGCCTCGGATGGTCTCTTGCACCGGCACGTACGCGCCTTTTAAGCCGGTATACCGCTCGGCAACAAAGAAAGGCTGACTGAAAAACCGCTGAACTTTCCGCGCCCTTGCTACAACAAGTTTATCTTCAACGGAAAGCTCGTCCATCCCTAAAATAGCGATAATATCCTGCAACTCTTTGTATCTCTGCAAAATCTGCTGAGTCCGCCGGGCGGTCTGATAATGCGTTTCTCCCACTACCGCGGGGTCCAGAATTCGGGAACTTGATCCTAAGGGGTCAACCGAGGGATATATCCCTAACTCGACGATTTTCCGGGAAAGTACCGTTGTCGCGTCCAGATGCGCGAAGGTCGTAGCCGGCGCGGGGTCTGTGAGATCGTCGGCAGGCACATATACCGCCTGTACGCTGGTAATCGATCCTCTGGAGGTGCTGGCGATCCGTTCCTGAAGCGCGCCCATCTCATTCGCCAGCGTCGGCTGATACCCAACCGCGCTGGGAATACGTCCGAGCAGAGCGGAAACTTCCGCGCCGGCTTGAATAAACCGGAAAATATTGTCGATAAAAAGCAGAACGTCTTGTCCGCCGGTATCCCGGAAATGCTCCGCCATGGTCAGCCCTGACAGCGCGACCCGCATACGCGCTCCCGGAGGCTCGTTCATCTGCCCGAAAACAAGGGCGGTTTTGGAGACAACTCCGGATTCGTTCATTTCCTTCCATAAATCGGAGCCTTCCCGGGAACGCTCGCCGACGCCGGCGAATACGGAATAGCCGGAATGTTCGGTGGCGATGTTGCGGATAAGTTCCATGATTACCACGGTTTTACCCACCCCCGCGCCGCCGAAAAGCCCGATCTTCCCGCCTTTCGCGTAGGGGGCTATGAGGTCGATGACTTTAATGCCGGTTTCAAACACCTCGGTAGCGGGGCGTTGGTCCTCGAAATTCGGCGCGCTTCGGTGAATGGAAGCGTATTCTCCGGCGGTAAAGGCTCCCCGGTCGTCAATGGCTTTGCCGGTTACGTTGAACATTCTGCCCAGCACCGCTTCTCCGACTGGAACCTTAATAGGAGACCCGGTATCAGTCACCGGCAGTCCCCGGGAAAGTCCCTCGGTGGCTTCCATAGCGACACAGCGTACCCGATTGTCTCCGATATGCTGGAGAACCTCCATAATCATATTTCGTTCTCCAACTTTGACCGCTAAGGCGTTAAGAATCCCCGGTACTTTGCCTTGCTCAAAGCGCGCATCTACCACAGGTCCCACGATTTGGGTGATAACCCCAGTATTATCTGTCATACTTTAACCCTCAAATGAAGCATACCCGTTATTATAGTAGTATCCCGCATATTGTCAAGAAGGGAAGCAGAGCCTGTTGTTTTGGGCGTAAGCGGAGGCGGTAGTCGCGATTACATCTACGCGGTGTGGGATCACATCCTGCCCCAGTTGTAGCTCAGAATGAACCGCTGTTGGCGGTAAGCCGGTCGAATCGTTCCCGGGAAAGTTCATAGCCGTAGAACAGACGATAATATTCGGCGGTTTCGGTATACAAATCGAATTGAGCGTATTCAGGATAGAGTATCTTCAGCATCCAGAGCATCCCCAGATAGCGGTTGATAGACGGCGGACCTCCCATCCAATTATACGGACCTTGAGGCGCTTCAAAATACGCGTTATTCCGAATCGCCTGCATCTGCCTCCATGCGGGATCAGATGGGGCTACAGCGTACACACTGCCGAAGCCGAAAAGAATTATCTCCGGGTCCCAGATAAGCAGTTGTTCCATGTTGGTTTCGTTTCCGGTACCTCGGGATGCCGGGTTCGATAGTACCGCTCGGTTATCCGCCAGCCAATCCAGCACTTCCGTATGAAACGTCCCGGCGGCTAAGACGTTCAGCCCTTGCTTGCCCAGACAATACAGCGCGGATTTCTTGTTATTTCCAACCTGCGCCATAACCTGCCGGGCTGTTGAGAGGGTCTTCTCGCAAAACGCCGCCAATGCTTCGCCTTTCGCTTCCTGTCCTAAGAGCTTGCCCAGAGTACGGAACGCGTCGGGAGTCGATTCCAGGGTTGCGGTGATATGAACGGTAGGGACCGCAATCGCCTTAGAAATGGCGTCCATGTCCGCTCCGATGCTGTCTTTTACTTCTCCCACGTCAATTACGATTTCCGGCGCGATAGCGGCGACTTCTTCAAGGTTCAGGTTCGCCGCGCCGTAAAACTGTCCTATTGCGGGAAGTTTTGAAAGATACTCCGGCATAAACTCCGCCTGCTCCGGCGGAAACGGGGCAGGAATGGTACAGAGCAGTTCCGGCGCGACCGCTCCGAGGAACATCTGCGCCAACGCTCCTGATGCGCTGACTCTCGTGAGTTTTGCGGGAATCTCGACCTGCCGTCCCGCGGAGTCGGTAAAGGTCGTCCGTTCCGGCGCGGACTGCGGCTTCCTATCCGAGCGCGCTCCCGCCGGGTACAGCCCGACGCCGGCAAGAATAAAGACCAAGACGAGCATATAAGTTTTACAAACACGATAGACCATCATAAAATCCTCCGAAATAGATTCAAACCAAAACAAACATAATAAAACATAACACACCATGAGAGACTTGTCAAGGTACAGCCTTCGCTTGTTTGGTCTGAAAGAGCAGGAAGTGTCTGCGGCATATTTTCTCTACGGCGGGGGAACATCAACAAATATAAAAAACCCTAGAGAATCAGATTCTTTAGGAGAGAAACAATATTCCCTAGGGCTGTAATTTCACAAAATGATAGAGGAGTTTCGGCTTCCGCGGCGTTGGTTAGCCGGTTTGCCCCGCGCTTGCCCCGGAAGCCGTACCCTTAATGCCTGAACCCTGTAGCAAGCCGGATTAAAACCTACTTACCGGCAAACAGCCTTCTGGACAAACTGCACGCCGGTAAGCCAATAAACTAGAGCCGAAGCCCGCGCCGATTCCCTCCAAGCGAACGCGGCATAAATGCCGCGCCGCAAAACCGCTAATTAGACGGTCTGAAGGAGTTATTATCGCTGTAGGCTATATTATATATAAGAGCAGAATCGCTATCGCTAATGTTTCGGACTCTTATATAATAGAAGGCATTGCTGTTGTTGTTGGAGAAGGATTGCTTATAATCCTCGGTTGTGGTGATGACCTTATCTCCGTTTCCATCATATACTTCAATATCTAAATAGGTATTACCTGGATCGAAGAATATATAACTGGATTGCCAGAGATACGTGACGTTTCTGTAGAAACTAAACCATTGTTCCCCATTATGCTCAATACTCTTCCTTGTCCAGATGGAGTCGGAAAGGGGGGTAATGCCACTCGTGGGTAGAATTATATGCTCTTGACCGCTATAAACCGCATTGTACGCTATAGTGTAGGCGACCGAATTGGTAAGGGCTTTTACCTTTATATAATAATCCTGCCCGTATGTAAAGGGTCGGGAAAAGCAGGGGGTGCTATTGGGAAAAACAACCGGATCGCCGAGCCTCACCCCCTGGCGGTTATATACTTGAACAGATATACTACCTCCTCTGGAATTTACATAGGCATGGATGTACTCATTGTAGACATTCTCGCCAGTGATTTTGAACCATTGCGTGTCGCCGACGGCGTTGATAATACCAACTTCCGGTATGCCGTTCCTGGATTCATGGGTAAGGAGGCGAGACTGTGGAGCAATAGTAGATATATTTACTGCCGGTGATGTGTTAGAGCTGTTAACCCCTATCTGGTATGTGCCTGTGGAGTTGGCAGAAGAAGACACCTTTACATAGAAAGGTGTCTCCGACCCCCAACTACTTTGGACAGGAAGGGAATCATCTAGGAGGTCACTGCTTTTTTTTGTTGCTACTACGAGCATACCCGGAGTGGAGGCGTTGTACACCTCAATCGTCGCGGCTTGCAGTGTGCCAAGATCGAAATATACATAATCATAAGTGTTCAATGAGGTAGAAGTGAAGCTGAACCACTGGGGTTCGTCGATTGAGACGATATTGCCGTCTGTCCACCCGTTGAAGTTGAGCGGAATGTTGGTAAAATCGTTATCGTCAAAAGTGGGTGCGTACTCGGTGGTTAGGTTCTTGTAGATATGCACCACCTCGTTTTTGCCGGAACTGCCGCCGATCTTGTCAGCCAGAACCGTAACCAGATAGAATCCGGCGGGAACATTCTTCACCACGTAGGATATGGAGGGTGTCGATGGCGTGTTCGGGATCTTGTTCAAGACTATCTCTTCGGACAAATCCGGCAGTTTCTTCATGGTAAGGGTGGTTATCGACGTCCCCGCGGGATAGGTAATGGTGTATGAAAAGGTTCCCGCGCCGCTTTCCACTCGACCCTCAAGCGTTACCGGAACATCCACACTGATAGTATTGTTTTGCGTGGTAATCGCGTTTAACACAAACTGGGCCGTGCCGGTTGCCGTTAAGTTGTCAGCGGTCTTTGCGTCGTTATCGGTGACGCCTTCGGGTTTGATGTAGGCGTTTACGGTTACGGTCCATTTTCCGTGTTTCAGCACGACATCCCTTCCGGTATCCCTCGCAACCGTTTCTTCCGTGCCTTGGAAATCGAGACCATCGATACGGGTAAAGACATAGGTGTAGACAAACCTACTGGCATCGGGCTTATCGGGATAAACCGTGCGGTTTACGCTTTCCATGGCGTCTCCCAAGTCGATGGTTACTCGTCCATAGCCTTCGCTTACCGCCTCTGCCGGGGATTGATCCAGAGAGCATCCGGTAAATCCGGCAAGTCCCGCGCCCCACAGGGCGGCAATGGCAAGGATCGCTCCAAACCGTGATTTCAATTTCGTCATAATTTCTCCTCCTTAGTTGGTAACTTCTACCTTGAATTCAGCGTAGTAATACGCGGCGTCTTTGGACACTTGGAGACCGACAACGTACGTGCCTATTGCTTTCCCTAAGCCGCTAAAGGCGAACGAAGAGGCGTTCCTCTTGGAGACGTCTTCTATTCCGTTGACGTACCATTTCTGTCCGGTGTAGCCAGTATCTTGTGCCGTGATAGTTAAGGTATTGCCGGACGTCCTAGAGATCGTTCCTTGCGCCAACCCGTTGGTAAAACTAATATCGCCCTGCTCGTTGACCCAGTAGTAGGTAGATACAATATTAGTTAGGGTACGGGGAATCCACTTGGCGAAGACGAGCATATCACCGTGACTGCCTGTTTCGATTCGCGTTACCCTGTTGCGGAAGGTGCCGTTGTCAGTATACCAGCCGTCGAAGATATCGCGCCCGTTAGTAGGAGTAACATTAGTAGGCAGATCAAACGCTTGGTCCTCAATGGTGTATTTTTTTTGAGTTATTTGGACTCCACCGTTCATATTATAGGTAATGGTGTACTGTGTCGGCGTCCAGCCTGCGTAAAGCGTAGTGTCTTTCCCAAAGGTATTGGTAGAGACCCACTTTATAAGTCTCGGGGTTTCATTGTAGTACCAGCCGTCAAAGTCGTAATGCTCCCTCACATTGACTCCCTCGTCATCAACCGTTGAGGGAATTGGATCACCCGATTTGATCTCCAGAGTACCCTGTATTATATCATCCGCCCCGTCGCTCTTAAAGCTGACCTTGACATAAAGGTCAATCTTTCCCTCGACTATCTTGCTATGGTCTGCTGTGCTGGTCGCCACTATACCCAAGGTGTTTTCGGTTTCGTCAGCCGCCACGGTGAGGGTTCCGTCTTCAGCGATGCTGGTTCCGGCGCTATGGCTGGAGGTAATCTTCCAATCGAATACGCCCTGTTCCGCCGCGGGGATACCGGAGGTAGCGGAATTAACCGTGTGGGCAAGCCGGATGCTCTTGCCTTTAAAGGCTTTTTCACCGGTAGGTTCGGTTATGTTTCCATCGGCAGGTACAGGATCGTCTGCCTTTAGTATTTTTCCGATTGCCGGGCTGGTTTTGCCTCCCGTATCTCCTGCGCGGATTATGGTGACGGTAAGGTACTTACCTACGTCCGCGCCGGTTGGAGTATACGTTTCGCCGACTTCTCCGGGAATAATGGTATATACCTTGTCTGCCTCATCGCCCCACTTCCACTGGTACGTCCATGTTCCGTTTTCGCTGAATTTGTCGTCTATTTCAGTATCGACGATCTTCGCGGTCAATAGCTCTCCAACCTTTCCGATCCCGATAATGTCGGACGGTCCAAAGATTGTGGGTAAGGCCGCTTGCTCGCTGATCGTAATGGTTGCGTCCTTGCTTTTTAGGCGGTCGTAATCGCTGGTTGCCACAATCGTGAGCTGTCCGGGGCGTTCCTGGGAGCCTACGGTCAGTCTGGATGCTATGCCGTCGGCTCCGAACTTGGTGTTCTCATCGTACGCGCCTTTCACCGACCAGATCACCTTCTGCGGAGGGTCGTATTCTCCCTTTACCTCAGCGGAAAAATCCTGAATCTGTCCTTTTCCCACAACTACCGTCTCGGGGGTTACGACCACTTCGGTAACGGTGGGGTGGTCGCCGCTATCGGAACAACCGCTAAAAATACATATCAGAGTCGCAAAGACTGTAGATAAGCCGATGATAGGACTCCCTATCAATTTAGTAATGGTTTTCATCATTACCTCCTAATATTTCCCTTACCGGGAATAACGCTTTTCTATATACGGGCGATTCGCGCCCTTTTCTTAACCGGCTCGGACCTGAGCCGGATTAAGCCTAATGTACCGGCGGGTAGTCTTCTGGACCAACTGCCCGCCTCTTGCAAGCCGCCAACGCGGACGGGTTTACTCTTTGGTCAACGTTCCCCAGTTCAATGAGCTAATTGTGTTACCGTCAGCCGATAAGGTTCCCGCAAAAGTCATCTCTGGCGGCATATCGTTCCAACTGCCGTTCTTATATTGTTGTTTTATGGTAAAGGTCAGCTCATTACCGCTTTTCGTGAAACTGCCTTTCTCCTTAGTCTCTCCGGTCAGTTCTTCCCAGTTGTAACCGGAACATTTGACGGTAACGGAACCGTTTTTCCATGTGCCGTCCAGCGGACCGCTGGTATCGTTATTGCCGCTATCGTCGCTATTGTCGCATCCGGCAACGGATAATCCTATCGCTAATACGCCAATAGCCAATAGCCAATAGCCTTTTTTCTTTGCCATATTTTCTCCTTTTATTACGCCGATCCGGAGTGGACCAGCAGTATTAAAAAATATACCCCCCTGTTTAACGCCCGCAGGCGATATAAAATATGCCGTTCATAAAACGAAATATTTTCAAGTCTATAAGACAATATATAACTATAAATAATTTTTGTCTATATGTCCGTAGTCAAATTTGAAAAATTTATTGTCTAGTAGACTTGGGATGAAATTACAGTACATTTTTATCAGCAATCTCAAAAAGTTTAGAAAACTGCGCGGACTGTCTCAGATGCGCTTGGCTCAACTGTGCGATACCAGCGGAAACTATATCGGGGAAATCGAGATAGGCCGGCGGATTCCGTCGTTTGAGAAAATCGAAGACATCGCGGCGGCTCTGCGGGTCCCCTCGTATCAGCTTTTTATGGAAGAGCGTGACCAAACTGCCCCGGAAAAACATACCGCTCAGGATTTCCTTATGGACCTTCCGTACAGCGTTAAAGAAGAAATTACGGCTCATTTTATGACCTCGGTACGGACCTGCATTATTGACGCTTTTGATGCGCTACATTATGCGGACCATACCATTCAGCCGCTGAAGGAATAGCTCCTAACTGCTCACAGCAGGCGTTTTGACTCTCTTTCTGAAAAATACGCACCGCCCGGATATACGCCAACGCGTAGAGTCGATTTTCAGGCAATAGTTTCTGAAACGCTTCCATCAGTTCAAGTTCATCATTTTCCATTGTTTATTCCTTTTTGCATATAAATCACAACTATTGAAATTATAATAACAATTATTGTAATAGTCAACAGGTTTTTCGCCATACTTTTCGCTTTTCCCATACCTTTTTCCCTCTTTTTTCTCTATACTTTTTTATATATGGACAGAATAAGACGGCTCCGAAAATACCTTGGACTGACCCAAAAAGATTTCGCCGAAAAAATACAGTTGAAAGGAAACGCAATCTCAATGCTTGAACAAGGAAGGTGCGCGCTCACCGAACAGAATATCCGTCTTATGTGCGTGGCTTTCGGAGTCAGCGAGCGATGGCTCAGAACAGGCGAAGGCGATATGTTCATCCCCGAAAAAGCCGTAGGCGCGCAGGAATTGCTCGATACCTACCGGGAACTCTACCCGGAAAATAAAAAATTCGTCCTAACTATGATAAAACAGCTCCTCGAAACTCAGCGCGCCATGACCCCCGGCAATCCGCCCGCGCCCGGGGATAATTAGATTTTATTTACTCAAGTAGCGTTCTCGTAAAGCGTCTCAGCGTTCCTGCGCTGAAACTGGAATGAACTGGAACTTCTGTACATCAAATAAGCCTTTATCGGTTATTTTCAGCTCTGGAATGACCGGCAACGCCATGAAGCACAGCGTCATCAAAGGCTCTACCTGCGGATTAACCCCCAAAACGCGATAGGCAACTTCGTGAATAGAACTCAGCTTTGCGTCAACCCACTCGCCGGTCTGATCGCTCATAAGCCCGCCCAAAGGCAGAGACATCTGTTCCAGTACCGCGCCGTCCTTCGCTAATACCGCGCCTCCTCCGCGATCAAGCAGTGTTTCTACCGCGAAGGTTATATCCGCGTCTGATACGCCTACGGCGATGATGTTGTGAGAATCATGGGCTATTGAAAGGGCAATCGCCCCCCGTTGTATTCCATAGCCTCGGATGAGTCCAAGCCCCACATTGCCGGTACAACGATGCCGCTCTATAACCGCAATCTTGGCGATATCCTGTTGCGGGTTGTAGAGAAACTCTCCCGCGGAATTCCGCTGAACCCGCGCAATTCCCTTACCGGTTACGACGCTTCCCGGACGAAGATCGATAGTATACGCCTCATTCCCAGAAAGCCGAAGCCGCAGTTTTTCTATAGAAAAATCCTTCACATGAAAACTGCCTCGAACCGATCTATCGTCCCGCCGGATCGCCGGCAGAAGATACCGCCCGTCCTGAGCGGCTAGAATTCCTTTGATAAATACTTGACGCACCCTAAAGTCTTTGAGATTATCCACTACCGTTACATCCGCCCGCAATCCCGGAGCTATTCCGCCGCGGTCGTAAAGCCTGAAACATTCCGCGCCATTGAGCGTCGCCATCTGAACCGCCGTCATAGGATCAAGCCCCTCTTCAACACATATCCGCAGGTGTTCTTCCAGATGCCCCTGTTCAAAAATAGTTTTAGGCTGACGGTCGTCGGAGCATAAAACACAGCGTCGGCTGTTTTGAGGCGTTACGCCTTTGAGCAGAGCGCGAAGATCATGACACGCCGAGCCTTGCCGAAGCATCGCATACATCCCGCGGGAAAGCCGTTCCCGCATATCCTCCGCAGTAGCACATTCATGATCAGTGTGTATCGACGCCGCGGCGTAGGCGTTAAGCCCGCGCCCGGATAAACCGGGACTATGCCCGTCAATGAGTTTCCCCTGAGTATGCGCCAGCAAGAGCTTGTCAAGAATACCCTCCGTTCCTAACACTACTTCAGGATAGTTCATAAACTCCCCAAGCCCCAGAATCCGAGGGTCTCGAATCGGAGCTTCCAACGCATTAGCGTCCAGTTCGGCTCCGCTTTGCTCAAACGCGCTTACCGGCACACAAGAGGGAAGCATAAACTTGATGTCCAGCGCAGTCCCCTCCGCGGCGACCATCATATAGTTCAGTCCGGCAAGGCCGCACACATTCACTATCTCATGGGGATCAGCGATAATCGTCGTTCCTCCGTGGGGAACCAAAAGCCGTCCCAGTTCTTCGGGACTGACAAACGAAGATTCAATATGAATATGACTGTCAATGAATCCGGGCAGTACATACCGCCCCTGAACGTCGATGATTTCTTTTCCTTCGTAGTCGCCTATTCCGGCTATCAAACCGCCGGAGATCGCCACATTTCCCGGCGCAAAGCGTCCGGTATACACGTCGGCGATTACGCCGTTTCGGATAACCGCGTCCGCGGGAATCCTTCCCGCCGCGGTATCGATTACCTGTTTTAATGCTGTTCTATTCATGTTTTGCCTTGTCATATAAAGCGGCGTAAAGCCTAACCGCGTTTATCTGATGTTATATACGCTACGAAGTTTTATGCCCTCCGCCGCGCCTGAGATAATACGCACCCGCTTTTCTCCGGCGTTCATATCAAAGTAATTGTCCGACAAGATAATATCCTGACGCTCATTGAGAATTTCTACGCTTTTAGCGTATCCTGCGGCTTTGACCGTAATAGCGTCTCCGTCAACGGTATAACTCAGCTTCGGATCAAGATAGTGAAAGTATTTAGGAAGCGAAAAAATAACGGTTCCCTCGGATACCAGCGTTTGCCCCTCATAAAGATGATAGCTCAGATATTCGTCGTTCAGCGCAATATCCGGCGTTTCAACGGCATCAAGCCACGCCGAAGATAACGCGGCAACAGAAAGAAAAACCGATTCCTGACGCAGTACCTCAGCCGCGGCGTCTCGAATCTCCCATGTTACGGTAACGTTTTTTTCGGACATGGTTTCGTTGGATACCGCCAAACGGAAACTCTTTTTTATGGTTCGAGGCTGGGCGTTAGCGTTTGGATTCTGCGTTAAAACGCCTTCTTCATGGCAGGATATTAACAGCGGCTGAAAAAAACGCTTCGCGAAATAGTGCAGAGCTTTCCAACGGCCGTAATAATCAATCGACGACCAAGACGCCGCGGGCCAAATATCGTTTAACTGCCAGTATATCGCGCCCATACAGCGTCCCCGATGCCGTCTGAAATGCTCTACGCCGTATTTTATCGCCTCCGCCTGAAGCAGTTGAGAAGCGTAGATGAGCGTATCGAAATCGTTAGGATACAAAAACGTCTGATAAAGATAGTTCATAATTTTGCCGTTGGCGGCGTTGTTGCGCTGATGTTTTTCCATAATATAAGAAAATACATTCCGATCTTCAGGCAGAGTAAAACTGTCCACGGTTTTAAGACAGGGAAAAGACTGAAAGCCGAATTCGGAAACATAGCGGAAATAGTAGTTGCGATAATCGGAAAACGGTTTGTTGCCGTGCCATACATCCCAGTAATGCGTATCCCCGCGATCAGGATCGTTAGGATTATCGAAACAGCCTCCTGAAGAAGGACTCGCCGGCCAATAGAACGTCTGCGGATCAAGCTCTTTGAGTATGGCAGGGAATATATACTCATACATCTTGATATAATCGGCTTTCTGTTTCGGCGCGTTTACCCAAACGCCTTTATCTACGAACATTTCCATTTCGTTATTGCCGCACCAAAGCCCTAAAGACGCGTGATGGCGGATACGTTTTATGTTGTCCGCCAGTTCCGCCCGGATATTCTTATCGAAATCGCCGGTCAAATCGTATACCGCGCAGGCGAACATAAAATCAAGCCAGATAATAAGTCCTAATTCATCGCAGATATCAAAGAAAAAATCATTCGGATAATAGCCGCCCCCCCACACCCGAATCGCGTTGAAATGGGCATCGATACAATGTTTCAGCAATGTCCGGGTACGCTCAGGGGTAACTCTGCTTAGAATGTTATCTTCCGGGATATAATCCGCGCCCATAGCGAAAATCCGCACCCCATTAACCTCGTGAGCGAAACTTTCTCCCCATTGGTCTTTTTCGATACGCACCGTCATGGTACGCAATCCGTATCGGCGTTCCCACGTATCCAGTACGGTATCTTTATCCAAAAGGATTATCTTTACCGTGTACAAAGACTGCGCGCCGTACCCGTTGGGCCACCACAATTCAGGATTTTCAATCGTAATTTTCTCAGGAGAACCAGCGTATTCCAAAGCCGTACCGTTAGGATCGGTAATGATAACCGTGTAGCGTTGTTTTCGGTGTACGGAAATCTTTTCAACATGAACCTGAATATTCAGATCAACGGTATTCGGCGTATGGGTTTGGGTAATGTACACGCTGTCGATTCGAGCGGTATTAAATCCTATCAGCTCAATATCCCGCCAGATACCCGCGTCAGGCAGACGGGGACCCCAGTCCCAGCCGAACATACAGTGAGCCTTCCTTAACTGCGGAAACCCGTCGAGACATTCCGAAGAACCCTCTGTTTTAACCGCGCGATAGGCTTCCCTGACAAAAGCGATAGGCGAATGAAACACTATCTGTAATTCATTGTCTCCCGGACGCGCCTGCCCCGTTATATCGTACTCCCAGATTCGGTGCATATTATCGGCTTTACCGATTACATTACCGTTGAGGTATATATCGGCAAGCGTATCAAGCCCTTCACAGCGCAATAACAGCCGGTCACAGCCGAGCAATTCTTCCGGCATCGCGAATACGGTGCTATACTCGAAATCCCGCTCCATGAGCGCGAACGCTTTATCTTCGTTATCCCGCCAGAAAGGGTCGTCCATTTTTTTATTGGCAAGCAGATCGTTATAAACCGATCCGGGTACCGCCGCGGGCAGATATGCCGTATCGCCTGAGGCTTTCATCTTCCAGCCGGCGCGGAGTTTCCGTATAATCATATTGCATCCTTATATTAGTCTCGTATTACTATATTTCCCTGATTGTCAGTCTGAATGATACTGCCGTCCTGTAAGAATTTTGGAGGATTAACCAGCAATAAGCCCTGATCCTGAAGCCAATCAATCGCGCCGGTTACGGTTGCAAAAGGTTTTCTGCTATGCTCCGCTTTAAGAACTATGCGAATCAACGCTTCGTGATTCTCTGGTTCGAGAACGGGATCGACAAAAATACTGTTCATCGTATACGTGTCGGTAGAGTAAATATCGACGATATCAATGGTGCCGGTCAAATATTTCTCTACGACGCTTCTCAGCAGGAAAACATTCCAGTCGAATCCGATATTGGGATATGCCCCATAATCCGTTATCTTTGAGGCGGCGACATATCCGGGGGAAGCCATGCGGTCTATTATGTTATTTGCGATTGCAACGATGGTATCTTCGCCGAGTTCGGCGTCAATTTGTACCAGCGTTTTAGCGTCGATCCGCAAAAATATATCTTTCATATCCCGCACCAAAGTACGGATCGATGAAAAATATAATTGCTGATTGGTGCATAGTTCCACTAGCTCCGGTATGCTTATCTTGCGGTATGCTTTGAGATGCTGTTTAATCACGTCAACGCAGGAGAATTCTTTGGTTCCCAGCCGGGCGATATAGGGTCTGGAAAAAATAAATTCTCCGTCAAACATATACCGAAGGATACTGAACAGTTTTTCGTGGTTAGTGATGCTGTTCCGGCTTAAAAAATCCGGATGAGACAGCCACAGCATTTCAAGCACTTTCCGGGAAGAGATGGGTATATCCTTAGTATAGTTTTCAAGGATGTCTCTGATCCGATAGTCTTTCTTTTCGATATGCAGGCGGTTTACATGAATATACCAGCCTTTGCCGATATTTATCAGATTTTTGCTGTTGTTCACTCTGATAGAGATCATAATATCGGTAATGCCCGCGTATTCCTCGAAAATTTCGGATTTATGCACCTCCCCTTTCATGCGGATAAATTCTTCTATCTCTTCGATAAGGTTGGTACCCTCTTTTTTTGAGATGGTATATCTGGTAAAGAAGAACTGATGCCCAAGATAATATTTGAGCATCCCCTGAAGAAAGTATCGGTTGTGAATATTAGAATGAGCCGCCAGCTTCGCCTTGAAAATTTCAAATATTTCATTAATTGAAAACACTTCTCGGGACGAATCTTTAATAAAAGCGCTGATATCTTCGATCAAACCGGCGTCGATCTTAATATGCGTAGGATGAATATAGGTTCCTCGCCCGCACAGAATAGCGACATTCGCAAGCCGCGCGTCAATAGCGCGGTTATGTTGCGGAAGTTCTATATTACCGCACACGTCAAGGACTTTTTCGCGGAACGCGGCTATGGTGGCGTCGTCATACAGTTTGATGCCGTTTGGATAATAGGACTCCAGAATATAATCGTATACCTGCTCCAGTATCAAAGCTCCCCGGTGATACACTTTGCCGGATATGGTATAGATGTGATTAAACTCAATCTGCACCAGCTTCACAGGCAGGTTTAAAGCATCGCTTATCTTAGAGAGAACCTTATCTTTTTGGACGCTTTCAATGATATACGGCAGATTTCCTACCTTATCAATAATGCTCTCAAGGTTTTTTATCATAGTGGTATGATAAAAAACATCGAAATGTTTGTTGTAAGCGAAGAAATCGCTGACGTTGTCTTCTATCTGAGAAACATACAGCATAATTTCTATATGTTCCATCGCGCCAAAATAGGTAAGCGCTTCTTGACGGGTGAGTATGTTGCATCCGTTATATTCTGCGTTAATAAACGCAAAAATATCGATGGTCGTGTTGCTCAACTGCTTGAGAAAACTGTCTATGCCTTTGCTCTGGAGCTGACGGATGCGCTCTCTGGTTAGGCTATTCTGATCCGCAATCTCCTGTAGGGTCATTCCCTTATATCTCTGCCGGAGAATGTTCAGAAAGCGGTTGTTCTTAGGATTGGTATAGATAGCGTGCAGTATATTCTGCATCAGGTTCCGCAAATCCGTCGATAGAACGGCAAGAATGATCAGAAGATCATTGGTCGCTTTGTTGGTAAGGCTGACCTGTTCAAACGCCGACGGAAGCTCCCCGATGTTTGCAAGAGACTTCAAAGTTTCTTCAAAAAGAACATACAGAGATTTACTGCCGATGCCGTGATACGCGGCTATATACGGATACAGAGGTTTATCCAAACGTTCCGCCGGTATTTTCTGGAATTCTTCGGTCAGCTTTTGTATCCGTTCCTGTTTTTCCGTAACGCCCACAACCGTATGCTGGTCTTTGTACGAAAGGAAATTTAATATTTGCTCTTTCCGGTTGATTATTTCATCAACGCTTTTTTTCCCTAAATTATTGATGCCGTATAAGGTCTGCGCGGTGGTATCCAGCATCTTTTTAACCGTGTTTATGCCCGCGTAATTCAGGGCGTTTCTTGAACGAACCGATAAATTCACCGATTCTATCGGATCGTTAAGAGATAGATTCTCAAACTCCTGCATAGTATCTGTACCTCCAGTATCGGGACATTCGTGAGCTTCTTTAAGCCTTTTTTGATAAAATACAATTTCCGCAACATTTTTCGATCCCAACTGTTTAATATTTTTTAAACTCTGTTTGTCGGTACGCATCATCTGTCCTACGGTGGTAATGCCTGCGCGGGTAAGGGCGTTAAGGGCGTGGAGCGATATGTTCAGGCTTTCTATCGGCTCGGTAGAGGTAAAGAGCGCCAACATACGGGATTTCGCTTCGATTTCGGAACTCTGCGTTTCCAGAATATTTTCTATCTGTTCCAGCTTTTCAATCGCGTAATCCGCGTCGGGCTTGACGCGTTCCGCCGCGTCCTGCCGCCTGTGTTCAGTGGTCAACGCGGTAAACATCCCCGCGTCCCGGGCGCCTCGGAGTTCTTCGTGTCCTCCGTCGCCGACAAAGAGACACTGCTCAGGCTTTACTCCCAAGCGTTCCGCCGTAAGCCGATATATTCGGGGATCAGGCTTGAGCAGTTTCACATGGTAAGAAAATACGGCGGCGTCAAAATACGTTTTAAGCGGCGTCTTAGACCAATGATACACGTCAACGACGTCCGCATTGCTGATCAGACCGGTTTTGAATCCGCGCTCCCGAAGCCGGTTAAGCAGAGCAAGATACGAAGGATTAACCGTATGCAACGCCCGCCGAATCCGCTCAAGCCGGGCGTCAGTAGCCCGGCGGAGCAGATCAAGGGAAACATCCATTCCTCGCAGGATGTGCGCCATCATCAGGTAAGGGTCTCGAATCTTGCCGCAAGCCCGGACGTCGTAGTTTTTCCGGTTCCGGGCTTCAAAATCCGCTTTGTCCATGCCGAGAACCGCGTATTCCGTTTCATCCTCGGAAACCGAACTGAGAGGATCAACCAGCGTAAAAAATAAATCGAATATAACCGCTTTAAAAGACATGCCTCCTCCTTACCTATCCCGCAAAAGCCGCACTCGGTCAGGGCTGAAATCAATGGAAACCGCCCCGCCTTCTGGAAAAATCCGCTTAGAAGCAGGATCGTCAATCTGTATCAACGCTTCTCCGTAAGGGGTTTCCACAAAGGTCTCAATGCTGTGACCCAAATACACATTCATCCGAACCGTCCCGTCTATGTACCCGGCTCCCGGTTCAGCGAGGCGCAGAGATTCTGGACGCGCCGTAAGCAAAGCGGGGCTTCCGGCTTCAACATCCGCCGCAAAACGCCGAACCTCTAGCGTCTTGCCCCCTAACCGGCACCGCCAAGCCGAACCGGTTTTCTCAAGCAGTTCAGCCGGAAAAAACGCCGCCTTTCCTACAAAACCCGCGACGAACTTCGAGACCGGGTCTTCGTATATCTCTTGAGGAGTCCCTATCTGTTTAATCTCCCCGTCCCGCATGACAATCACCTGATCCGAAAGGCTCATGGCTTCCACCCGGTCGTGGGTAACGTATACCGCGGTAATCCCTAAACTTTTCTGAATCCGCCGAATCTCCACCCGCATCTGCTCCCGAAGCAGAGCGTCCAGATTAGACAGCGGTTCATCCAAGAGCAGTACCGACGGCTCCACAATAAGACTCCGGGCAAGCGCGACTCTCTGCTGTTGTCCGCCGGAAAGCTGTCCCGGGGACCGATCCTTCAAATCCTTCAAACCCACCATGGCGAGGAATTCCGTTACCTTCGTCTCAATATCCGATTGGGACCGCCGGCGCAGTTTCAGCCCGTAGGCTACATTTTCCCCTACGGTCATGTGGGGAAACAGCCCGTAGCTCTGAAATACCGTAGCCGTGTCCCGGACATTCGGGGGTAGCATCGTAACGTCTTCACTGCCGATCATAATCTTTCCCGCTGAAGGCAGTTCAAACCCTGCGATCATCCGGAGGGTCGTTGTCTTGCCGCACCCGGACGGACCTAAAAGAGTTACCAAATTTCCGGCTTGCACGGTAAAATTCGACGCGTGAACCGCAGTCACATCCGGTCTGCCTTTGGTATTTTTGAATACTTTAGTTACCCCTTCGAGGGTTACAGAAACGCTGGTTTTCATACTTCCTACCTAACGACGCTCTTTTCGGTTAAGCCCCTGTCCCGAACGGCTATCCGCATAATCCCGAACGCGGCAAGCACAATAATAATCAGCGCGGTCGAAAGAACGCTTGCTAAACCGAACCGCAGATTTTCAGAAAAATTGTATATCTGTACCGTCAGATGAGACCACCGGGCGGAAATAATAAAAATAACCGCGCTTACCGCAGTCATGGACCGGACAAAGGTATAGGACATACTGGTAAGAAAACTGGGGCGGATCAGAGGCAGGACTATCGACGTAAAAACCTTAGACATATCCGCGCCTAAATCCTGCGCCGCTTCCTCAATAGACGGATCAATCTGCCTGAGACTCGCCGCGCCGGTTTCAAGCCCCACCGGGAGTTCCCGGACAATGTAGTTGATGACGATAATCGCCGCGGTTCCCACGATGAGCAGAGGAGGTTTGTTGAACGCAAGAATATACGATATGCCCAGCAGAGTCCCCGGAACCGCAAAGGGCGTCATCAGAAGGACTTCCAGCAGGCGTTTCCCCGGGAATTTCCGGCGCACCACAATCAACGCCGCGGCCATTGATAGAATTCCTGCAATAGGCGCGGCTATTACCGCAAGGGTCACCGTATTCTCGAGAGCCTGTCTTCCCGTTGACAGGGCTTCCCCGATATTCGCCAGCGTAAAAGAATAATCGATGCCCCAGTTCTTCACGAAGCATCCGGCGAAAATCGTCCCGTAAAGCCCGGCAATGAATATCAGACAAGCCCCTACAAAGACGGTCAGAACCAGACGCACCGGCTTCGTCGCCAGTTCCGCAAGCCGGACTGACGGCTTGCCCGTAACGGTAACGACGCTCTTCTTGTTCACCCAGTACCGCTGGGCGAAAAACGCGGTGAGGGTCGGCATGAGCAGGAGAAGGGATAACGCCGCGCCTCCCCCAAGATTGCTCCTCCCGGTAAATTCGATGTAGGCTTCCACCGAAAGCACTCGGTAAGACCCGGCAAGCAGTAAAGGATTAGCAAAGTCCGCCAGCGAATTGGTAAATACCAAAAGCCACGCGGAAAGCAGTCCGGGCAGAGACAAGGGCAGAGTAATAGTGAAGAACGTCCTCAGCCGGGACGCCTGAAGGTCTAGGGCGGCGTCTTCAACGGTAGAATCGATGGATTTCAGCACGCTGGAAAGCGTCATAAAAGCGATGGGAAACATCCCGATAGTCTGCACCAACGCCAGCCCTCCGAGACCGTATACCGAAAAGGTATCAATTCTCAAAAGCTGATGGGTAATCAGCCCGTTATTCCCGAAAAGGAGGATAATCGACAAGGTAAGGGAAAAAGGCGGCGAAATAACCGGCATGGTTCCCAGGGCGGTTATGAGCTTTTTCCCCCGCACGCCGGTCCGCTCGGTAAGAAAGGCGAACGCGAAGCCGATCAGCGTAGAAACCGTAGCGGTAATGATTCCCAGCTTAACCGATCCCCATAGCGGAACGAGGTATTGGGGAGAAAGGGTTTTCTTCCATATATTAAGGGAAAATACGCCGCTTTCGGTAAAGGTGAGCCGAACCGCCTCAAAGAGAGGGTACGCGATAAACGCCGCCGCGGACCCGAAGAGAAAAATCACCCCGTAGCCTGTGATAGGGTCCCGGGCGAAAAGGGCGACGGAAAAGAGGGTAATGAAGATCAGCCACGCAAGGACCGCAAAGGTTGAGAGAAGACCCTCGAATTTCCCGGCGGTTCCTTCCGGCGCGGCGACAAGGACCGCTCCGGTAATGTCATACCCTGATTCATCCGGAATAGGCAGGAGATACACCGCCGAAGAAGCTGACCCGTCCGGGATTTTCACCGGCTTGGGTATCTTATAGGGCAGGAGATAGTAGACGCTTTCAAGCCCTCGCTGAAATTCCTCGCTGTCCTTGTGGGCGTTCCATATCGCTTCCGCAATCGGGTCCGAAGCCGCGGGGGAAAAATTCCAGTCTTCATCCAGTCCGAGGATCATAGCCCGGGCGCCTTCGATTTCCGCGCCCAGAGACGCAAGCCAATCCTCGTAATAGACTGAATCCGCCGGCGCGGTTCTGGCGAAGAGGGTCATCTCTTTCAGACTGTTCGCCTCATAATAGGACCGGAAAGCCCCTAACAAAGACGTATATATCCAGATGTCGCAGACCGCAAAGACCAAAGCCCCGGCAATCAGCTTCAGCAGTTTCTTTTTTGCCATGGGTTATCGTTTCGACCCTATTTCCCTATTCCAGCGGTCCAGCAATCGGTTTTTATTGTCCGTATTTCCATCCCATACCATATCTTGTTTGATAGTTTTAATCTGTTCCAGCGAGAGCGCAAGCGGATGTTTCGCCGCGCCTTTCGCTACCAGCACGAGATACCAATCGGTAAAGAGCTTCTGAGCGTTAGGAGAAGAGAGAATCCAATCGTAGAGCCGCCGGGCGTTGACCTGATCCTTGCCGCCCCGAATGAGAGACATTGACGCAAGCTCATAGCCCGTGCCTTCGGCGGGAGGGTTTATCACCACATTGGCGCCTTCGGCTTTGAGCTTGACCTGATCGTGCGCGTAGCCGATAGCGATGGGAATCTCCCCGGTGGCGACGCTTTTACCCGGAGCAGAGCCGGAGCGGGCGTACTGATCGACGTTGGCGTCCAATTTTTTGAGATAATCAAAGGCGGCGTTTTCATTGCCGTTATTGATGGTTCTGATGGTGGTAAGCACATTGTAAGCGGTCCCGGAAATATTAGGGTTCGCCATGCGGATATATCCCTTGTATTGAGGCTTCAAGAGGTCAGCCCAGCTTGCAGGGGGCGTAAGTCCAAGAGCCTTAGCCCGGTCGAGGTTGGTAACAAACGTTAGAGGACCAACATAAAGACCTATCCAGTAATCTTGAGGGTCCTTGAATTCCGGGGGCGTATTTCCGGCGGCTCTTGATCGATAAGGGGCGGTCAAATTTTTCGACTTAGCGGTAATGTGATCCAGTCCAACTCCGCCGACCCAAATCGACGCTTGAGGATTCGACTGTTCAGCCTCCATTCGCGCGACCGCCTCTCCGCCGGAGAGCCGCACAAAACTGACGGTAATACCCGTCTCTTTTTGGAACTGTCCAAACAAGGCTTTAGCTAAAGGCTCTTCCAGCGTGGTATACGCGGAAACCGAATTCTGCGCCAGGACCATCCCCGCCGCCGACAATAAACTTACCAATAGTATTATACATCGTTTCATAAATCATTCTAACCCTTTTATGTAAGTATAACTTCAATTTAAAAAAATATGCAAGGAAAAAATAAAAAATTTTTTTACGGCGGTCTCGACGCCGATCCAGACCTGCAATAAGCGGATTGACACAGCCCCAATATTCGTATATACCAAACCTAAGAAACCAAGAGGAGTTAAGCTATGCGAATATACAGAGCGGTCTTTACGGCGATGCTGTGCGGGGCGTTTTCGGGGACTGCTTTTTCCCAGACGGAACCGAACCGGTACCTGACGCCGGACATCATGGAAAGTTGGATTGCCAATGAAAACGCCTTGTCTGACGGTCTGTCCGAGCTTGAATATAACGCTGACGCCATAATACTGGCGCGATTTACCGAATACTGGCGTCAAGTGTCGGACTTTGCGTATCAGTTTCAGACCCTCATTGATTGGGCGGACTACGGCAGAGACCTCGGACTTTATTTTGATCCGGCAAAAGCCTACCGGAAAATCCTGCGGGTCCGCGTCCCGCAGGAGGTCAACGCCGTATATGCGGAAAACGGGTTAGGCGAACATGGGCATCAGGTGTTTATGTGCCTGACCTTAGGGTGGATTTTACTTACGCTAAAACAATACGCAGACGGCAATGATCCGTCGCTGAACAAAATTCAGAAAATCGCGGCTCTTCTGGAATCGCTAATTCATCCCCAAGACCTGACGCTTATCGAGGAACACGCTGAGGTAATTTACTGACTCGTTATGATGCAAAACCGGAAAACCGCGCTTCTGGCGTTACTGCCCTGGGCGCTTTCGATGCAGTCCTGTTCCCGGACAAAGGCGGTCCAATACTTAAGCCCGGACATACTGGAAAATTATAGCGCGAAGATGAACGCCATAGAAACCGCTTTGGACGATCTGGCTGAACATTCGGACGAAACAATCCGATCTCAGGTTATCGAATATTGGCGTCAGTTGAACGTTTTTGCGGAAGATTGTTTACAGCCCTTTATGCGCTTGATGTCCGAAGGATCATACACCCTTCCCAATAAAAGCGATCCTGCCCGAACATACCGAAAAATGCTGAACATACCGGTTCCGCCGGAAGTCAAAAGGGTATACGTGAAATACGGCTTAGGCGAACATGGGCATCAGGTATATCTGTGCTTGTTTTTAGGAGTAACCCTCTACTATGTAAAGCAGAATACTCCTGTAGGACCGCCCTTTCCAGATACCGTACAAAAAGCGTTGACTTCTATGGAATCTCTTATCAATCCCCAAGATATGACGCTTATTGCGGAATACCTTGAGGGTTTGCGGTAGCCTGCCGGATATTCCCTCGGTCTGAAAAATCGTATAGTATATGACCATGAAGAACCGAATACTCGCTTATATCGGCAACGCCGCTTCGACAGCGATAGAACTTGAGACTGAATTGACCAAGCGTCCTGCGGTTTCTCCGGAATCCGGCGGGATCGGAGAGTTGGATAAAGCCGAATTTCTGGAAACATGGCTTACCGGTAAAGGAATCGTCCGGCTTGAACGGCATGACGCGCCGGACCCGCGGGCAAAAGGGGGAATCCGTCCTAATCTTGTGGCTACGATTCCGGGAAAAACCGACGCAAAACGCCTCTGGATTATGAGTCATCTTGACGTAGTGCCTCCCGGGGAAGGCTCTCTCTGGAAAACCGATCCCTGGCAGGTTGTTCAACAGGACGGACGCCTGATCGGCCGAGGCGTGGAAGACAACCAGCAAGGGCTGACCGCTTCCGTTCTGGCGGCGTTGTCCTTAGTTGAGCAGGGTATAACGCCGCCTCATACGGTAAAACTTCTCTTCGTTGCGGATGAGGAAATGGGCAGTAATTACGGCATTGTCTGGCTCTTAAAAAACCGGGACCTTTTCCGTAAAGACGATATGGTACTCATTCCCGACAGCGGCGATGAAAAAGGCGAAACCATAGAGATTGCCGAAAAAAATCTGCTTTGGCTTCGCTTCACGACTAAGGGCGTGCAGGCTCACGCTTCCCGTCCCGACCAAGGGGCAAACGCCTATCTTGCCGGCGCGGACCTTGCGGTTGAGCTTTATTATAGGCTTTCAGAAACGTTCTCTCAGCATGATCCGCTTTTTGAGCCGGATTATTCCACGTTTCAGCCGACTAAGAAAGAGGCTAATGTCCCGAATGTCAATACGATTCCGGGAGAAGACGTGTTTTATATGGATATGCGGATTCTTCCGCAGTATTCCCTTAAAACCGTACTCGCCGAAGTCGATAGGATTACGGCGCGCATCGAAGCTAAACATACGGTGACGATTGATTATACGGTTATGCAATCAATGGAATCTAAGCCTACTCCTCAAGACGCGCCGCTGATCGGCTTCCTTGCTAAGGCGGTTAAAGAAGTGTACGACGCGGATACTCGCGCTGTCGGCATAGGCGGCGGAACCGTAGCCGCGCATCTCCGTAATGAAGATATTAGCGCGGTAGTATGGGCGCGCTTGAACGATACGGCTCATCAGCCTAACGAGTACGCGGTTATCGACCACATTCTAGGAGACGCGAAGGTTATGGCTCTGCTTATGATGGAAGAACGATAACCGAACATGATTACCGATATTGACGGACTGCCGCCTATTCTCAAAAGCTCAATAACCGCGGAAGAAGCCGCGTACCTTGAAACGCTCAGGCGGCGCAAGGGGTTTCCTTTTGGAGTTACTGCTTATTTTGCGTCTTTGGCCGGCGCGAATCAGGATGATCCTATTCGGCGGCAGTTTTTCCCGGATCCTCGGGAGGCTCTGGCTGACCCTTTCGCCTTAGACGACCCTTTAGGGGAAGCTGTCTATCGCGCCGCTCCTCGTTTAACGCATCAATACCGGGATCGGGCGTTGATCCTTGCCGGGGGAGCCTGCCCGGGCTATTGCCGGCATTGCTTCCGCCGGCTTTGGATGGCTCGCGCTCAGAATTTTATCGATGCCGAAACGCTGACGCCTATTCTTGGATACCTCAAAGAGCATAGCGAAATCCGGGAAGTCCTTGTTTCCGGAGGAGACCCGCTGACCGCCTCGGATGAGGCGTTGGCTTGGCTTTTCGGGGAACTGCGGGCGGCGCGTCCGGGGCTTCTTCTGCGGCTTTGCACGCGCGCGCCGATTACCGATCCCTATCGGCTTACGCCGCGGTTTATCGAGCTTTTGCAAGCCTATCGTCCCGTGCGGATGGCGGTTCATATCAATCACCCCCGGGAACTGGCGGAGCCGGCGCGGAAAGCTCTTGGAGAGTGCGCGCAGGCGGGGATTCCGGTTCATGTGCAGACGGTTTTACTCCGAGGCGTCAACGATAACGCTGAAATCTTAGGCGATCTTTTTCGGGAATGTCTTGATCTGGGACTTTCGCCGTACTATCTTTTTCAGCTTGATCTGGCTTTTGGTACGGCTCACTTTAGGGTTCCTCTCGAAGAAGGGCTGAACCTATACCGCGACCTGGGACGCCGCGTTTCCGGGCTGGCTCTTCCCCGGTATGCGGTAGACCTTCCCGGGGGCGGCGGGAAACTTATCCTTCACGGCGGCGTAATCGCCGGCGCGCATGACAGTCCCCGGGGGGCGGTCTATATGCTGAAAGCTCCGGACGGGAGGCTCTGGGCATATCCGCAGTGAACCTCTGAGTTTAAGGCGCGACCGATACGCCTGCGCCGGGTCCGAGAGGCAGTTTCAGCAGATACCATACAATCAACTGGATCGTAAATATCGTCAAGTATGAGACGGCGTAGGGCAGAATCAGGGATATAACCGTACCCATTCCTACCTCTTGATTTTCTTTGTTCTTAGGGCGGTACTGCTCAAGGAGACCGATAACCACCGGCATATAGTACGAAAGAGGCGTAACCGAGTTGGTGGAAGAATCGCCTATGCGGTAAGCGATCTGCGTCAGCGCGGGGCTGAAGCCGATTCGGTAGAACATCGGCACAAAAATCGGAGCTAAAATCAGCCATTTTGCGGAGCCTGAGGTCATAAACAGGTTCACGAAGGTACAGAGAAGGATGAACAGCACCAGCAGAGGAATACCCCCGAGACCGATTGCTTCCAACGCGTCCGCGCCTTTTACCGATAGAATCGTGGTGAGATTGCTTTTGTTGAAGAGTCCGATGAACATCGACGCGGGAAGCACCACCACTAAAAAGCTCAAACTTCCGGTAAGTCCGCTTTGCATCAGCTTAGGGACGTCCCCGGCTTTTTTAATCGTTTTCGAGCCGTAGCCGTACGCGATGCCCAACAGAAAGAAAACGAAAAATAAAATCCCGATGATGCCGCTTAAAAAGGGAGAGTTAGGAATGATCTTGTGCGTCGCCGGGTCTCGGAAGAAGCCGTTTTCCGGAACCGTGGTCGCCGCCAATACCAAAGCGATTCCGATCAGGGCGATCCCCGCCCAGCGGAGTCCCCGTTTTTCGTCAGCGGTTACTTCGTGCTGGCTTAGGTTCGACGAGTCTTGGATCGCGCGTTCATCTCCCAGATGCTTAACCAGAAATTTTTCGGTAATCAGGGTTGTGACGAGCGTCAGCGTCAGCGTGGAAAACAGGAGGAAATACCAGTTCATCAAGACGTGAACCGACGAGTCTTGAATGTTCATGCCGGCAAGAGCCGATTGGGTGATGCCCGCAAGGAGCGCGTCCGTACCGGCGACCGCGAAGTTTGCGGTAAAGCCGCCGGTGGCCGCGGCGAAGCCGGTGATAATGCCCACCCAGGGATTTCGTCCCAGGGCTTTGTAAATTGCGCCGCCTATCGCGGGGGTGAAGATAATGCCCGCGTCGGAAGCGAGGTTGGCGTTAATGCCGATAATCGCCAGCACCGCGCTGATCGCCCACGAAGGCGCGCCGAGTATCGTTTTCCGCATAAACGCCGAAATAAGCCCGCTCTGCTCAAGTACGCCGATGCCGAGGGTCATCGTCATAACCAGTCCCAGCGGAGTAAAGTTTATGTAGGTTTTGACGAAATCCGTAAAGATAGACCGCAGGTTGTCCGGGCCGAGCAGGTTGACTACCGAAACGGTCGTTTCTTTCGCGGCCGCGCCGTCTCTTCCTGCGGCCATATAGGTTGCGGAAACTCCGGCTTTGTTCAGCAGAAAGGACAGAACCATAACGATAACCGAGAGATACACAAAGAGCCAAAACGGATGAGGCAGTTTGTTGCCTACCGTTTCTATGCCCTTGATGAACTTTTCAAAACCCGATGTTTTTGATGTATTTGCCATATCATCTCCTTATATATGCAACCGCTTTATCGTGCGGTAAAGGGTTTCCAGCGCAACCGGCAAGGCGGCTTCGTCGAAATCGAAGGCTTCGTTATGATGACCCGCGCTGATAGCCGCGCCGACGGCAATGTATACTGCTTTGCCTCCGCCGTCCTGAACTCGTTTCATCATCCATGTGGCATCGTCGCTTCCGCTCATCCGGCGGAAAGGCTCCGCCGTAATTCCGGGAAGAGACCGGGCTTCTTCGGCGACCAGCTCCGCAAGATCGGGAGAACTCTCCGCGGTGTTTGTCTCGCCTTGTTTCGCGATAACCAAGTCAAGCCCGAACATATTCGCGGAACCCTCAAGAATTTCTACGGACCTTCGGTAGATATATTCCGCGGTTTCATTCGTTTCTCCTCTGGTTTCGATTTTCATGTATGCCTTTGGAGGTATGACGTTTCGTCCTTCTCCGGCGGTCAACACGCCGACGTTGATCCGGGTTTTGCCCCCGGAGTGAGGAGCTATGGCGTAGAGGTTTATCGCCGCAGTCGCCGCGCCGAGGAGCGCGTTTCTGCCTTTTTCCGGCTCCATTCCCGCGTGCGCTCCGTAGCCGGTAAAGGCGGCGTCGAACTTGGTAGAGCAGAGAAATCCCCCGAGACCCCCGTACACCGCGCCCCCGGGAAATCCAAGCCCCAGATGCAGAGCGAAGAAATAGTCCGCGCCGTCAAGGATGCCCCCTTGGGTCATGGCGTAGCCTCCTCGGACTCCTTCTTCCGCGGGCTGAAAGATCAAGCGGATTTTTCCTTTTAACCCGCGGTCTTCTTTGAGCAGTTCCGCGAGGGCGAGTCCTATCGCGGTATGCCCGTCATGTCCGCAGGCGTGGCATCGTCCGGGATTGCGGGAGGCGAAGCCTTCTCTAAAGGGACGATGATTCGGAGATTCCGATTCAGCCGTTTCCACACAGTCAATGTCAAACCGGAGAACCGTAAACGGACCGGGACGCTGAGTATCGAAATCGGCGTAGAGTCCTGTGTAATCTCCGCAAAGCCGTACCAAAGACGGGTTCGCTCCCTGCTCCACAGCCCGTTTTTGTTCAGCTTTCACGTCAGCCGTATGACCCATTACGTCAGCCGGTTTCAGACATTCCGAGGCGAAATGAACATCGTACTGTAGAGCCATAAGAATTTCCGCGATTTTTGCGGTAGTCCGGTATTCTTCCCAGCCGGCTTCAGGATATTGATGAAAATCCCGCCGCCGGGCAATCATATCCTGTACAATCCTTTCTTTAGACATAGGAGACATTCCTTTCGTTTAAGCATTGAAAGTAGTATAATAGGTTTCACCATAATGTCAACCGGAAAATCCAGCTATAGTCCGCTCATTCCCGCAGAGATTAAGGACTATGCCGACGCTATAGTCTACCGTCAAGTTTTTACCAGAGACTAAGACGTTTTCTCAGTCTACCGCCAAGTTTTTACCGGAGACTAAAATGTTTCCCTAGTCTACCGCCAAGTTTTTACCAGAGACTAAGACATTTTCTTAGTCTACCGTCAAGTTTTTACAAAAGACTAAGACGTTTTCTCAGTCTACCGCCAAGTTTTTACCGGAGACTAAGACATTTTCTTAGTCTACCGCCAAGCTCTTAAAAAAAACTGAAAGTATCCGCCCCGTTCAAGTAAAAGCCCAAGAGTCAGCCGCAACAAGTCGTTTTTACCCGCTTGATCTTCCGCATATATTGGGTTAGGGTAATAGGGAGGCTTTGGTATGGCGAATAAAGACTTACAAAACGCGAAACGGCAAAAGAACGACGAATTTTACACTCAGCTTACGGATATAGAAAAAGAGCTGATACATTACCGGGAACATTTTCGGGGAAAAA
>JAIRPH010000047.1 GCA_031257135.1 Spirochaetaceae bacterium | reverse complement strand
ACCGGCATATCAACGTCAGGAAACATATCAATAGCTATATCGGAAACTAAATATAACGCTACGATTGCTATTAATCCGAATACCACGATTCCTAGAACCGGGCGTTTAACGATATTCTGTGCAAGACTCATACTTAAATCATACGGGTCTCAAAACAGAAAAACTATTAACGCGAGGTAAAAGATTTATAACATTTTGTTATGCTTCCTGTAACCCTATACCCGCTATTCATATACCGCCGCTTGTCTTTTAGCTAACCGCCGAGGAGCGGACAAAAACGCGCTGGGTATCTTGTATCAAGCCGGCGTAGCGGGTATGCTTATTGTTATGAATGTTTGGGTAAAACTCTTAATCGGGTCTGTGCTGGGGGGATTGCTGGGGTGGTTTCTTCCTTCTGATAATTCAACTATTGTCGGCGTCTTGGTGTGGCTTCAAGAAATGGGTATCCGAATCGGGCGTTATATGTCCGCGCCTATGCTGGTTTTTTCTCTGACGATTGCAGTATATGAACTGCGGCAAGACGGCTTTTTTTGGCGTCTCGTGTTTCATACCTTCCTGGTGATTATTGGGACTACGCTATTCGTTATGCTTGCAGGAATCGGGGTCATCTACCTTGTTCCGGCAATTCGGATTCCGATTCTAACCGGCGAACAAGTCGCGGTGGTTTCGCTTAATCCGCTGGAAAATATTACCGACCTTTTTCCTTCCAATATGTTTTCGGTATTTGCCGGAGACGGCGTGTATCTTTTTCCGCTTTGCGTGTTCGCCTTTTTTGTAGGGATGGGGCTTTCCTATGAGCGTACCTTCACGAAGCCGGTTATTACGCTTATCGATGCCCTTTCCCATATTTTTTACTATATCGGCGCGTTTTTTGCTGAAATTCTGGGATTAGTTATGATTGTTCTCGGCGCGTATTGGGCGTTCCAATACCACGCGGTATTGCAAGAGGATACGTTTCGGGACATCATCCTACTGCTGGGCGTTATGAGCGCGGTTTTGGGATTTGCGGCTCTTCCCCTGTTTTTTTATTTTCTTGGAGGCAGAAAGAAACCCTGGGCGGTACTGCGAGGTTCTCCGGGACCGGCTCTGACCGGATTTTTTTCGGGAGACGTCAACTGTACCATTCCCATCTTGTTCCACTATGCCAAAGAAAGCCTCGGGGTCCGCAGGCGGTCCAGCGCGATTACGATTCCGCTTTTTACCACCTTTTGCAGAGCCGGAAGCGCTATGATCGCGGTTATCGCTTTGGTCGTAGTTATTCAATCTTACTCTAGTTTAAACCTCAAACTGCCGGATATTTTATTCCTAGCCCTTAAAGGCTTTCTTATTTCATTTGCGCTTTCCCGGCATCCCGGAGACGCCGCGTATACCGCCTTAGCTGTTTTGTGTCTGAATTCAGGCAAAGGCTTTGAATCAGGATACCTTATCCTCAAGCCCTTGGGGTTCTATCTTATCGCGCTGGGTACTTTTTTGGACGTGATGATCGCGTACTTCGCATCGTACCGCATCGCTAAAATCAGCGGGTTTCAAGAAGACAAGTGATAACCTTCGATAAACCTCAGTTATTAATCGGTTTCGCTGGTTTTATCCCGCTTGCGATCTTCGCGGCGGTTCATTATCTTAAATGCCGTCCTTTTTTGGGTTTTTTTTTGGAAAAGAAAAGCCGCGCGAGAGAACTGAACCTGCGCTACCTCTTTTCCGATGTATTTTTCGGCATTTTTCTTGCCTGCGCCGTCTTAGCCGCGGCCGGTCCTCGATGGGGACGGCAGATGACGACCGAATACCGCCGAGGACTTGATGTGACGCTTGCCTTAGACCTCTCTCGGAGTATGGACGTCCGAGATGTGCCTGTAGAAGAAGAAACGCCGCCGGCTCCTGCCCGTTCCCGGCTGGATCGGGCGATTCAGGTCGCGCTGGAAACGGTGTCTGCTTCCGAAGGAATCCGGTTCGGAGCCGCCGTAGGCAAAGGGCGCGCCATCCTTGCGGTGCCGCTGACCTACGATATAGAAACGGCCGTGCAGTTTCTGGAAGGGCTTTCCAGTTCAGCCGTCACCGGAGGCGGGACGAATCTGGAGACTCTGCTGGACGCGGCTTCCAGCGCGTTTTTGGAGGCTTTTCCCACCCGCCGAGGGATTATCCTGTTTTCCGACGGCGAAGCATGGACCGGGTCTCTCGCCGCGGCTTTGGATCGGATTATGGAAGCGGGGATCGCGGTCATCGCTTTGGGATTCGGCACGGAAACCGGAGGATATGTCCCCTCCCTTTCCGCTGAACCGGAAACTTCCATAAGTTACCGGCGGACCGAGGTCTTACGGAATATCGCCGAGCGGACCGGCGGAATCTATGTGGACGGAAACCTGAAGGATGCGTCCAAGCTGGTGACCGACCGGCTTCGGTCTCTTTCCGCCGAGTCTGAAACGAAAGGCTATCGCCTTGAGGATCGGCATCGGTGGCGGCTTTTTGTTATCGCCGGGTTGACGAGTCTGGGCTTGTCAAAACTGCTGGAAAAAAGGCGGCGGGTCAGTGCGTAAGCTCGCGTTTTTTTTCCTCATCCTGCCTCTGACTTCGTGTTCAGAGATTCAGGGAAAACTTTTAATTATGGAAGGAAATTTCTTTACTTCCCGAGGTATGTATACCGAAGCGATTGCTTCATATCTCAAAGCTCAACCCTACGGCGAAGCCAGAGCCTATGCGGAATTCGGTCTCGGTTCGGCGTATTTCTCGCTTGATGAGGGAGCCATCGCGCTGGAGCGGTTCGCCGCGGCGGAAAAAGCCCTTAGAGAAACCTCAACGAAGCCCTATCCTGAACTGGCATACCGGATTCATTACAATACCGGAGTAGTCCGCTTCAAAGAGGGAGATTACTCCGGAGCGGTCCAGTCCTTCCGGTCGGCTTTAGCGGTTGATGGCGGGCGCATCGAAGCTAAACGGAACTTGGAACTGAGTCTTTTATCGCTTTCTCAGCGGAAAATCCCTCAACCGGTTTCCCAAAACAAAGCGGAAATCAGGGATTTTCACGATCAGACCTCAGTCTTATTTGACTATCTGCGCCGCAAGGAGCAAAACCAATGGAAAAGCCGGGAATGGATCGAAGAGTCTCCCGATTCGGGTCCAGATTATTAACGCTTTGGAGCATCCTCCGGCTTCTTTCCGCCGGGCATCTTCAGGCTCAGACTATAGCGATAGAGATGACCCCGGAACAGCCGAAATTGGAGACGCCTTGGATCATTACCTTTATGGTGGATCATCCGGCTCCTGCGGAAGTCGTTATCCGGTATCCGCCTTTGCCGGCGTCGCTTTTGCTGGAAAGCATCCGTACTGGAGCGCGCTTGGTTGAATCAAGCCGCTGGACTGCGGTCGAGTTTTGGTTTATCCCCCAGCGTCCCGGACCGGTTCACTTGCGTCCGTTTGAGGTTATCACTCCGGGCAAACGGTTCGTTACCGAGGGAATTTCCGGGTACATCGAGGGAACCCTCACGGAATACCGTCCGTATTTTTCTTGGGGAGCCGTACCGCCGTCGCTTGCGGTGGGAGAAGCTCAAGAATTGACCCTGCGGCTGGTCAACTGGGACCCCCGAAAACCTTTGCCCGGACCGGAATTGCTTAGAATGGACGCCCCTGAACAGGCGATCCTTGAGGAAGCTCCGCTTTCGGAATCTCATCGGGAACAGGGGATTGTATTGCGCCTGACGATTATTCCCCTCGATGGTCAGACCTTTGCCTTACCGCCCGCGACCATTCGGCATGAAGGGCTTACGCTGGAGGTTCCCGAAATCGCGATCCCTCTGAAAAAAAAGAAAAAAAGTATAGAAGAAAAAAGCCCGGAAGAAAAAATCTGGGAAGAAAAACCGCCGATTCCTCCTCTGCCGGAAACGGCTGTTCAGGTGTTTCCGCTGTTCCGCGCTGATTACGAAAAAACGCTTGAAACGATCCGAAGGCTTTGGAATGAGGGCTGTATTCCCGAAGCCCTCGCGGAAATCCGCCGGAATGAGCGGGACAGCCTTTGGGGGCATTATCTTGTTCCGCTCCGCCGGGAAGCGGAACGGCGGTTAGGCTTCGACGCTGTTCAAGATGAGCGGCGGCGTCCGCTGTTCATCGCAATTTTTTTGGGGACCATCGTTCTTCTTTTAGTATCGCTCCTATATACGGCAAGAAAAAAAAGCGTAACTTCCCGTTTTTCTTGGGGTTATACAAGTATTGCCGTCGTTTTGGCGGCCACTGCCGGGGTATTCGGTTTTAAGGCGGTGAAACCTCTTGAGGGTCCGGTAACGCTGAGAACTGCCGATGCGTATCGGGTCCCTGACGAAAACAGCGGAATAACCGCGCGTTTCAAGGGCGGACAGTCTGTGATTATCCGTTCCGCGTCAGAGTCTTGGGCATATATAGAAACCTTTGACGGGAGGTTCGGCTGGGTACTGCGGGATAAGATTATAGTATATTAGGAATCGGGATGGATTTTGGAGATATTCTGGATGAGTGGGATCGGAAAACCGCGCAGGCTCAAGGAAAGTACGGGAAAACAGAGACAAAAAAAGAACAAACCGTGAAAGACCCGGCTCCTGAACCGCGCCCGCACCCGCTGACTGCGTGGCTCAGGATGCACGAGGTATATGATAAGGACGCGGAGGATACGGCGGAAAACCAGCGTCCGGGAGAATACCGCCGCCGGCTGTTGCGTAAACGAGCGGACGCCGCCATAGACCTTCACGGACTTACCCAGCAGGAAGCGTGGACGGCTTTAGAAAATTTCTTCCAAGAGGCAAGAAGACAGGGTTTTGAAAAACTCCACATCATTCACGGCAAGGGCAACCATTCGTCCGGCGAAGCGGTTTTGAAGCAAATCGTTAAGCAGTTCGTTGAACGCTGTCCCTTTGCCGGGGAAAGCGGTCATGGGAACGCGGCTTCAGGAGGAGCAGGCGCTACTTGGGTCTTGCTCAAACGGACGCGGTAAGGTTCTCTCCGTAATTTCAAGCTCTTCTACGCGCTGGGCTATGATTTCAATGCCGCGCCGCCAAAACGAGGCGTCCTCGATGTTGAGACCCACGGCCCGGGCGACCGCTTCCGCCGGAGCCTTGCCGGTAAGCCTGAGCAGACCGCGATAGGTTTCCGCAAAGCCGGAACCCTCTTCCTTCGCGCGGGCGTACAGTCCAAGCGAAAAAAGCAGTCCAAATGCGTAGGGATAGTTGTAAAACCCCAATGAAGGACGATAGTAATGGCTCTTTACCGCCCACATATACGGATGAAGCTGTTCCGGATCAAGCCCGTCGCCGTAGGTTTTCCGTTGAGCCTCGATCATAAGTCCGCAGAGTTCCGCCGGAGACAGTTCCGCTTTCGGGCGTTTCTCAAAAATCGACCGCTCAAAATAAAAGCGAGACAAAATATCTACGATAACCTGACAACTGTCCTTCAGATTACCCTCAATAAGCCCTACCCGCTCTTCCGGCGAGGCGTTTTGCAAAGCTCCCTCAAAGACTAAGGTTTCCGCAAAAATACTGGCTGTTTCCGCCAAAGTCATGGGATATTGGGCAAGACTGCGAGGCAGGTCTT
This sequence comes from Spirochaetaceae bacterium, assembly GCA_031257135.1. GTDB lineage: Bacteria > Spirochaetota > Spirochaetia > Treponematales > Breznakiellaceae > JAITHW01. The sequence continues at coordinate 9,203 of JAIRPH010000047.1, read as the reverse complement.
TGACCAGTTCATGATGCCAAGCGTGACCTAGCTCATGGGCTACGGTCATAACCGAATCAAAGGAACCTTCAAAGTTACAGAGAATCCGGGATTCCCCGGTCAGCGGAAAGTCCGTACAATACGCGCCGCCGACTTTGCCCTCCCGGGGTTCCGCGTCTATCCATGAAGACGTAAACCCATGACGGGCAAACGCGCCCATTCCGGGATCAAACGTATCGAACCGGTTCGGGATAAACTCGGCTGTTTCCTCCCAAGTCCATTGTTTCGTATCCGCCCCTACCGGAGCGAAGAGATCGTAAAACGCGCAAACCGGTACGCCTAAAAGCCGGGCTTTGGTCTTGAGATACCGCCTGAACAGCGGCAGGGCATCTTCTAAAACGGCGATAAGCGCGTGCAAGGTTTTCCCGCTTATCCGGGACTGAAAACTCGATTTCCCCAGCATATCGTAGTTTCCATCTGAGGTTTTCCAGCCCCTGCGGGTGTCGAGCGTAATTGCCGTCCCCTTTACGCCGTTCAACGCCGCCCCAAGGGGTATCTCCACAGACTTCCACGCCTCTAATTCAGCTTTGTATGCCCGTTCCCGAATCTGCCGATCCGGATTATGAGCAAAATCCCGCAGAGCGGTTACGGTTTTACGCTCGCCCGTAGCAGGGTCCCAAAGCGTCTGCGCCGTAGAGGATACCGCCTCGTGGAGCCGAGACCATGCGTCTCCGCCGGATCGGGAAAGATCATTCGCCAAATCCTCAAGCTCAGGCGGCATCTGATAAGCGGCTTTTTCTATGGACTCTGCGAGAAAAAACCGGTACGCCTCAAGAGCCGGATCAGTCTCCGCAAGCTGTAGTAGCGCGTCTTTGCGCTCCGCCAGCCGCTGACGAAAGATAACCGCCGCCTTCCCTAAAGGCAGAGTAGCGGCTTCGATGGCGTTTATCTCCGCCAGCGCGCGGGCGTCTCTCGTATCGGCGGTATATACCGCCGAAGCGTAGGCTTCAAGGTTTTCCGCAAGGTCTCCGGACTCCTCAAAGGCTCGAATCGCCGCCAAAATATCCGGAGTATTCGCTTGCAGAGGTCTTTCCAGCAAAGCAAGCAGACGGTAAATCCTTTCCCGAAGCAGACTCATATCCCGCGTATATTCCAAAGAGTCAAAAGACGGATAAATCGCCGTAAGTTTCCAGCGAGGCGCGGAAACGCCGCCGGTTAGTTTCATAGGTTTCTCCATAGCTTACTGTACGCCGGCTGTAGAAGAGATTCAAGCCGTTGCCGCCCCTCTTGTCATATCTCTTTGGGTTGGATATTATAGAACGTATGACGCGTCCCCTTATCAAAGAAATCTTAGGCTTTCCGCCGGAATCTCAAGACCTTGCGGTACAAGGCTGGGTCAGAACAAAACGGGAACTAAAAAACCTGATTTTCGTGGAAGTATATGACGGCTCCTCCTTTGACGGTATCCAGTGTACCTTTGACCGGGGAAACGGCGGATTCAGCCCTTCGGCAGAGGCTACGCTGACCGCATTGTCTACCGGTTGCGCCATAGCCGTAACCGGACGGCTCGTACCGTCGCCGGCTTCAGGACAGGCGGTGGAAATCGCCGCTTACGGCATTGAGCTTATCGGCGACGCCCCGGTTGAAACCTACCCTCTGCAAAAGAAACGCCACTCCTTAGAGTTTCTCCGGGAAATCGCTCACCTGCGGGCGCGAACCAATACCTTTGGAGCGGTTGCACGGACGCGAAGCCGCCTCGCTTTTGGGGTCCATCAGTTTTTCCAAAACCGCGGTTTCCAGTATGTCCATACTCCGATTATCACCGCCAACGACGCCGAAGGCGCGGGCGCAATGTTTCAGGTAACGACCTTAGACTTAGACGCGCTTGCGGTATCGGGAAAGGTCCCGGACTATCAGCGCGATTTCTTCGGCAAACGGAGTTACCTCACGGTTTCGGGACAGCTTGAGGCTGAGACCTACGCTACCGCGCTTTCCCGAGTCTATACCTTTGGTCCTACCTTCCGGGCGGAAAACTCCAATACTGCTCGGCATTTGGCGGAATTCTGGATGATTGAGCCGGAAGCCGCGTTTGCCGATCTGGAAGACAATATGCGGCTGGCTGAGGATTTTCTCAAATTCCTCTTTGAGATTGCGCTGAAAGACTGCGCTGAAGACCTTGCCTTTTTCGACGCCCGCATAGAGAAGGGAATCATCGCTACCCTACAATCGGTTCTTGATTCGCGGTTTACCCATATTACCTATACCGATGCGGTGAAAGAACTTGAAAAAAATACGGCTGTTTTTGAGTTTAAACCGTTTTGGGGCTGTGATTTGCAGAGCGAACATGAGAAATTCCTTACCGAAAAAATTGCAAAAGGTCCGGTAATCGTAACCGACTACCCTAAAGAAATAAAAGCCTTCTATATGAAACTCAACGCTGACGAAAAAACCGTCCGGGCGATGGATGTACTGGTTCCCCGGCTTGGCGAGATCATCGGCGGGTCCCAGCGGGAGGAAAGCCTGAGCCGTCTTGAAAAGCGTATGCTCGAACTGAATATGAAGCCCGAAGATTACGGGTGGTATCTGGACCTCCGGCGGTACGGCACGGTTCCCCATTCAGGGTTCGGCATGGGCTTTGAGCGGCTCATTCAGTACGTTACGGGCATGGCGAACATCCGGGACGTAATTCCCTATCCTCGCGCGGTAGGTCAGGCGGATTTTTAATAGCTGTAACGGACTTTTACGCAGTATGAAAAGGTATTTTTTACTAGGCTTTGCCGCGCTGGTTTTCTCTTTAAACGCTCAGGAAGAGATTCCCGGACCGATAATCAGTTCGCAAGCGGCCGCGCTTTTGGATGTCGCCACGGGGACGCTGATCTTTGATAAAAACGGGGATCAAATTATCCCGCCGGCGTCGTTGGCAAAACTGATGACCATCCATATAGCCCTAAAAGACGTAAACGCCGGAAAAGCCGTATTAGATGAGGTAATAGACCTCCCTCGGCAGAGCTGGGCGGTAAATCAGCCTCCCCGGTCGAGCCTTATGTATCTGGCGGCAGGTCATATTGTAACCCTTCGGGAACTGCTCTTAGGGCTTGCGATTCCTTCGGGCAACGACGCCGCCGTAGCCGTGGGACTGCGGTTCGCCCCGAGCGTAGACGCCTTTGCGGAACGGATGAATCAGGAAGCCCGTCAGTTCGGACTTACGATGACTCATTTTGTGGAGCCTTCCGGGGTGTCGGAGTATAACCTGACTACCGCCAAAGAATTCGCCCGGTTTTGCCGGGAATACGTCAATCTTCACCCGGAAGCCTTACAAGAGTATCATTCGGTCCGGGAATTTGCGTATCCTAAGCCGGAAAATTTACCGTACGTGTACCGATCAAGACCTAATACCTATATCAGACATAATAATAACACTTTATTAGGGGTATTTCCCGGGGTTGACGGGCTTAAAACCGGATATATTGATGAATCGAAGTACAATATCGCGCTGACTGCGGAGCGGGACCAGACTCGTTTCGTTGCGGTTATTTTAGGGGCGGAGCGGATTCGGGATCGGGACGATGATGGGAAGAAACTTCTTGACTGGGGCTTTGCTCACTTCAAAACGCTTCGTCCGACGCCGGAGCCGCTACCGCCTCTGCGGATATGGAAGGGAAAAAAGGATACGGTTGAAATCGGTACGGATGAACCTATGATATTTACCATCGCCGCGGATCGGGGGAACAGGCTCCGGTGGCAAACTGAAAACATAGCGGACCCGCTTATCGCTCCGCTTTCTGCGGGCAGTCAAATAGGCGAACTGGTTCTCTATGACGAGGCGGGAGAATTGCGGCGGTTTCCCTTATGTACCGCGGTTGAAATAGAACAGGGAGGCTTTTTCAAGCGGTTTTGGGACGGCATACGGCTGTTTTTCCGTTCTTTAAAAACTAAAAACAAATAATCCTTACATTTCTTTATCGGTCCCTTCTTGGGGGAGGGTAGATTTTCGGCATAACAATGCATCTAATTCCTGTTCGATTCCTTGGAGCGTAGCATCCATCTCCCGGATTCGCCGGATAGAATATTGAATTTTCTTTCCCCATAGGCGCTCGCAGGTTTTATCAAGAATCGTCTCAAAAGATATATTATCGGAAAGTATTACGGATTCTTTATCAAAAATCATAGCATAAATATACTATATATTTGAGAGAATCCGCAAGCGTCTATTTGTCATTTTTCCTAAAAATCATTTTTTTTCATTGATATTTTCAGGAACGGCTATAACCCGAGAGCCTTCTTCCTTTCCGTTTTCAAAGGCTCTAATAAAAGTCGCCACCGCGATAAACGCGATGAGTATTAACACTAATTTTCTCATAATTCCTCCGAACCGATTTTCTTCAAGGTCCGCATAAAATGCTTTTGTAACAGTATACCCTTAAGACTTTAGGAAATCAAGGGGATTTATTGCCCGCCCGTTTTTATAGAGCGCGAAATGGAGATGAGGACCTGTGCTGTAGCCGGTACTTCCTACCTCGCCGATTTTCGTCCCCTGATGGACGTAGCTTCCCTGAGTCACCGAAGTCGCGCTTAAATGAGCGTACATAGTTTGATATCCGTCATTATGGGTTATAATAATATACTTCCCATAGACTGAGTTAAGTCCTACGGTTGAAATCCGTCCTTCCATAGCGGCTTTGACCGGGGTGCCGGTACTTGCCGCTAAGTCTACCGCGCCGTGATACCGCCGTACCCCGCTGATAGGATCGTTCCGCCATCCAAAGGGAGAGGTAAGCCGTCCCCGGATAGGATAGATAAAAAGTTCCCCCAACACCAGCTTGAGATCGTCCTTCCGCATTTTCGCGCCCGGAATAAAAAGCGCGGTTTTGGGCAGAATGTTATCGCTTTGTATATCATTGGCGTCTAAGATTACTTCAAGCGGAACCCCCATATTTTTAGAAATTTTGGAGAGACTGTCCCCGGGCTTCACCGTATAGGGGATGCCGTCCATGTTGGGTATCCGCAGTACTTCTCCGACTTTTAATAATGTCGCTCTTGAGATGTTATTGGAAGCGATAACCGCGTCCATAGAAATAGAAAAATTCGCCGCAATTTTCGATATATTGTCGCCCTTTTTAACGGTATATTCTTCCCATGCAAAAGTTTCTATCATGTTGAGGGGTATTTCCTCCTCTTCCTCTTCCGCCGCGGGCGGATTTAGACCCGCATAGTTCGCGAGGTTTTCCTGAATACCCAAATCCGCGCCGGGTTCCAAGTGATACACGCCCCCGGGAAGCATACTTACTTTAAAGGCTCCCATCAGTTGAGACCAATTTAAGGCAAGAAACGCGAACAACGCGATGCTCCCTAAGGCGATGATGGTGAAGCGGGTTATTCCCGCAGGCTTCCGAGGCGGAAGGCTTTCTTGGTCGAGGGACGTTTCCTGTTTTTGGCGGAGCGGTTTTATAGGGGCATCAATGATCGGCGGCGGAGGCGCGCTCCGGGGCAGATGAATGACCGGCAGTTCAGGTTCTTTTTTTTTGTAATATCGCTGAACCGGAGCAGGCTGTTGTTTGATCTGAGTCATCAGATTATTCTGTCCTTGGGGCAACACCGTATAGGCTCCAGCTTTTTGGGGCTTAGGCGGCGGCGCGGCCGCCGGCGGAGTGCGGCGATTAACCTGTTGTTGCAGGATCAGTTCATTCATCATAATAGTTTATCGACATAATCAAGGAGAATGATTATACTTACCTGAATATGGAGCATACTGTGGAAAATATAAAGCCGGGACGAGCGATTTTGGGGGCTTTTGGTATCGCCCTTTTTATGAAGCTGTTTCTCTTTGACCTTATGATTGCCGAGGGGCGTTCCATGGCGCCGGCAATTCGTTCCGGTTCAGTCATGGTGGTTGATAAAGTTGCGTACGGATTGCGGCTTCCTTGGGGACAGGGCTATCTCTTTTGGTGGTCCCTGCCTAAACAGGGAGATGTGGTAATCTTTTACACCCTTGAAGGGGATATCGCGGTAAAACGGTGCGCCGGGATTTCGGCGGACAATACGTTCATCGCGCTGGGAGACAACAGTCTCCAATCCTATGATTCCCGTTCTTATGGACCGATTCCTTTAGGCAATATCATCGGGAAAGTATTGGGAGCGGGAATGTAATGGTCTATCAAAGCCAAAACCGGCAGGCCGATCTGGAACGGAGTATGCTGAACAAACGGTTCCGCATGATCGCGCTGATTTTCATTTTTATAAGCCTGAGCATCCTGATACGCTACGGAGCGTTGATGCTTACGGACGCGCCGGAGACGGTTATTCCCGCCAGAGCTTTTACTGAGCGGGGAAATATTCTCGATAGGAACGGGCGGATTCTTGCCATGCAAACCAGACTTGCCAATATCAGCGTATGGCGTCCTGAAATAAGCGATCTCCAAACCTTGAGTCAGGAGCTTTCGCCTATTTTGGAAATTTCTTCGGGGGAAATTCAGCGCAGGATTAGTTCGGCTCCCAGCGATTTCATCTATTTGAAGAAGCAAGTCGATCAGTCTACCATACAAAAAATCGAGCCGAATCTAAAAAAAACGTTTCGAGGCGTCAACATTGAACCTATCGTAGGGAGGATATATCCTGAAAGCCGTCTTGCCAGTCAGATTTTAGGGTTTGTAGGTTCTGAAGGCATCGGGCTTGAGGGCATTGAGTACGCGTTTGAATCGGAACTTGCCCCTAACGCTCTGCGGAATGGGAATCAGGTGGTGCTTACGATTGACGCCAATGTGCAATATATCCTTGAAGCCGTTGCGGAACAGACCATGAGCGAGAACAAAGCCGAAGGGGTAATGCTTATGGCTATGGACCCTCGGACCGGGGAGATTCTCGGTTCCGCTTCTCTTCCAAACTATGATCCGAATAATCTTCAAACCTCCACCGAAATTTCCCGGATGAATCGTCCCGCCATCTGGAGTTATGAACCCGGTTCGGTATTTAAGATTTTTTCTCTTGCGGCTCTCATGGATATTGGGGCTATTTCTGGGAATACGAGCTTTACCTGCAACGGGCATTACGAGCGGATTACGAATTTAGGGGAGCGGATTACGATTAACTGTCTCGGCGCTCACGGAAGAGTTACGCCTCGGGAGATTATTATTCTTTCCTGTAACGCTGGGGCGGCTTATGCGGCGGACAGGCTTCGGGCGGATGCGTTTTACGAGGCGATAAAGCGGTTCGGCTTCGGCGCGCGGGTCGGAACCGGCTCGCCGGGAGAAAGCATCGGGTTATTCCGTCCGGCGGACAGGTGGTCAGACCGGTCTAAGCCGACTATCGCCATGGGTCAGGAAATATCGGTTTCCGCCTTTCAGATGCTCCAAGCCGCAACGGTTATAGCCAACAACGGCGTATTGATGTCTCCTCGAGTTGTATCCCGAATCCGGTCCGCCGACGGCAAAATGGAACAGCCCTATAATCCTCCCGTACCCCGGCGGATTATCAGAGCCGAAACCGCCCAAGCCATGCGGGACTATATGAAATCCGTTACCTCAGCTATCGGCACCGGCTGGCGGGCGAATGTGTCGGATCTCTCTCTGGCAGTGAAAACCGGTACGGCTCAGATTACGGACGCCGTAACCGGCTCCTATTCTCCTACGGATTTCATCGCAACCTGTATGGCTCTCCTCCCGGCAGAGGAGCCTTCGCTGGTGCTGTACGTGGCGATCATAAAGCCTCAGGGCGAATCCTACCTTGGCGGACGTATCGCCGCTCCTTCCATACGGCTTGCCGCGGAAAGTTTGGTAGATTATCTGGGTATTCCACGGGGACGAAACCCGCAAGTGAATCATTCCGGCTCTATTCAGCTTCCTCATGAAAGCGTTCCAACCTTGGGAACTACGGTTCCGAATTTTTCAGGATTCTCGAAACGCCAGCTTCTCCCGTTTCTGCTGAGAGACGAACTCCATATCGAGATGCACGGCGACGGCTGGGTCAAACGTCAGACTCCCGCTCCCGGAACGCCCCTGCGAGAAGATACGGTCATCATCCTCCAACTGGAGTAGCCAATCCACGCGGTATGCCCGCAGGTCAGTTCGCTCTGAAAACGCCCAAAATCGGCTGATTCCGCGGAACAAGGTCTTAGTTCCGCGGAATGAAGATTTAATTCCGCGGAATGAAGATTTAATTCCGCGGCGCGAAGGTTTAATTCCGCGGCGCGAAAGCTCCGGGGAAGAGCGCGAAAGTTCGGTTCCGCGGCGCGAAAGCTCCGGGGAAGAGCGCGAAACTTTAGTTCCGCGGGAATTCATCCCAATAACTTCCAATCGAATATCCGAGCGCGTTATATGCCTGCATACTTTACGGGATATGCGGGAAACCTTGCGGGACGGCAAAGCCGGCGTTCCAGCGTCCCGCAAAAGACACGGGACGGTTAATCACCGCGCCGGCTCCCAGTATTTTATAAACGTACCCGGATATGTTAATACGACATCCTCGTCTCCGATGAATATAATATTTTTGCTGACATTCTTTTGACGCAATTTTTCGAGTATCGAATATTGAAAGTGTTCTCTGTACAAGCAGACTGTTATATCTTGTTCGGGGCTTTCTTGTATTTCCCGGATAAAGCGGTTTATGCTCCTTGTTGCTATGACGCCGTTTATTATGTTAAGTCCCAAAAACGCGCCGCTGTTTACCGCGCATAAAACGCAGAGGCAGATGAACGTCTTCTTTAATTTTGAGATATGAGCGGGAATAATAAAAAGAAAAGGCGTAAACCAAAACCAGGGAATATACCTCGCCCACCAGTTTTCCGGCATAATCAAAGTTATGGCAAGCAAAACTATACACGGAAAGAATATCTGACGCCGCGCTGACGTTTTATTTTTGTATAGCGGGAAAAATCCAATAACAGCGCACACTATAAATATCTCAATGAAAAATACGCCGAATCCGCCGATACGCAGGTCATAAGAACCGCTTCTTGCTATATGGAAAATTTGTCTGGGATCAAAGGGTATGCTGGATTCAAGCAGGAAAAGACTAAAAAATCTTTGAACCGGATTTTTTCCAAGTAAATATTTTGTGTTTTCTAACTGAATTTGTGCTTGAATAATATCAACGCTGTTTTCTCCGTAGAGAGGCCAGAACGGATGCCCGCGCTCAATGATATTCAGAATATACGGATTATATCCGGCGAATAAAACGCCTAAAAATAATGTAAGAATACCCGCCGCCATAATGGAAAAAGCGTTTTTGTA
>JAIRPH010000033.1 GCA_031257135.1 Spirochaetaceae bacterium | reverse complement strand
TCCGGCATGATCGACGAGAAGGACAAGGAACTGATTCTCAAAGAGAAAGAGCAGATCATAAAAAAAACAGGCATCCTTGAAATCCTGCCGTTCAACTCCAGCCTGAACGATGTCGGCGGACTTGATAACCTCAAGAAATATCTCAAAGACAAATCGTATGTTTTCAACAATCTGGGGGAAGCCCGGAAATTCGGCATAGACCTCCCGAAAGGTATTCTCATAGTCGGGATGCCCGGATGCGGAAAAAGCCTTACCGCCAAAGCCACAGCGAGCCAGTTTAACGTGCCGCTCCTGCGCCTCGATGTGGGAAAACTCATGGGTAAATACGTCGGCGAAAGCGAGGACAATTTGCGCCGGGCTATCAAGACCGCGGAGGCGGTCGCGCCCTGCGTTCTCTGGATCGACGAACTGGAAAAAGCCTTTGCGGGGCTTGGCGGTCAGGGCGGAGCCAGCGACGTCACGACTCGGCTGTTCGGGCAGTTTCTGACGTGGCTTCAGGAGAAGGAGAGTTCCGTGTATGTGGTTGCAACCTCCAACGATATTTCGGCTCTGCCCCCGGAGTTCCTGCGGAAAGGGCGGTTCGACGAACTTTTTCTGGTTGACCTTCCCAACGCCGAAGAACGCCGCCGCATCTTCGATATACACCTTCGCAAGCGCGGGAAATTGACCGATCAGGTAGATGTTCTCAAACTGCTCAAGGACACCGACGGCTACAGCGGCGCGGACATCGAAGCGGTAGTGAAAGAAACCGTAGAAGCCGCGTTTATTTCGGACGATAAATCGGTCGCCACCGAAAAGCTGAAAAAGACGATTGAAAAAACAAAGTCTATTTCAGTTACCATGAAGGACAAAATCGAAACTCTGAAAAAGATTTACGAGAAATTCGATTTCCAAAAAGCCAACGAAGGCTAAAAAGCCTGTTTCGGCAGGCGCGCCTGCGCTCCGGCTACGCCGGAGCCGCTCTTTACAATTATCCGTGCTGGGCAACCAGCACAATTAACGAAAAGAGAAACAAAACAATCATGCCGACGCTGAAAAATACGATGGCTAGGGAAAATCCGCAGACAATGACCGTCCAGATACTGAAGGTGTTGAGCATACTTCGGCAGAAAAACACAACTCCGTTGAATACCAACGGCAATACTACCAACATAGGAACCAGCACATAGGGAGCGCGTTTAGTAGCCCTAAATCTCCAGCCTACAACGATAATCAGAATCGTCAAAGGCAGAAAAATAGTTACTTCTGAAAATCGGGAGAGAATTTCAGCCTGAAAAATCTGCGGGATATAGCCGTACGCGCCGATTCTTTTGGCTATCGTCAACAGATCGCCGATGAGAAGCGGATTCAGTCCCTGCCTAAGCCGCGCTAAAAGCAGAAAATCTTCATAAGTAATGTCCAGCATAAGCCGGGCATCTTCCGCGCCCGCCTGATTCGGACCGCTCCAAATCGGTTCAAAGGCTTTCTGCCTGTCTACTCGGTCTAATGCCCGCATCATCAGCACGACATGAGAGCCGGTATCTAGGGTTATGGGAAGTATCTTCGCATAGGGAGCTTCAACTCGGTACAGCAGGCGTCCTTCTCCGTCAAAGGACATCAGATCGATTGCCACCCCGTAGGAATAATCTCCTGACGCAAACAAGGAGCCGATGCGTAATACCGTCCGTCCGGTTTTTTTCCCCGCCGAAGCTCTGAGCGGAAAAGAAAACAACGCCTCCGCGTGAATTTCTCCCAGCATCGCTTCCATTTCGTCGGTGAAAAAAGCGATGCTGTTGATTCCTTGTTCGCTGATAGCCAAAAATCGGGCCACATCCGGATCGCCCGGAGCGTCGATAGACAGTTCTTTGAAGATATAATAGGCTCTCATCCAGTCTTCTGACGACAGAGCTTCATAGCCGTCCCGCTTTTTGCGGTACAGCGAATAAATTGCGGTTTCTCTTGCGGTAGGCTCCAGAGAACCTACTCGGTTCCAAGCCAGACTCGCAAGCCGAGTCCCTTGAATCCGTTCAAGGCTTCCTTGTTTTGCGAGGCGGACTCCCAAATTCGCAAGCCAGTGAGCGTCAAAATACCGTTCCGACTGAAGAGCCATATCCGCCAAGAGCAGAGCTTCGGTTGCGTTTACCGGATTCTGCTGTCCGCTGACCTCCGAATAGACGGATACAACGTCCTGATACGGGTCATCTTCGACCCACGCTTCCAGCTGAGCGTTTGCCTGAGCAATCCGCCATTCCTCCATGCCCATAATCGTATCGGACAGGAGGTTCGCCGTTTCCGGACTATCGTGCCAGATTTGTTCGCATACCGCAAGAAATTGAGCCGCGTCGGGCCAATTTCCCCGTTCCGCGCTGATCTGCGCTTTTTCTTTGGAAGCTTTGAAGAGGTGTCCTTGCGAACGAAGATAAGTTTCATAATCCTGCGCCAAAGGAAAGGCAAGAAAGAACAAAATTCCATACAGTCCAACGCCGATAATGGCAAGTATGATAGGAGTCTTAACCTGATCCAAAAATTCCGGGGAAAAACTGCCGAATTCTTTTTGAGAATCCCGCCAAAATCCGAAGGGGATGACCAATGCGGACATGAGTAAAGCCGGGAAAAATCCGATATAGGTCAATCCGCCTTGAATAAGACGCCATGTTTTGGAATAAACAGCCAAAGGAGGCGGTTCCGCGGGTAAAAGAAAGCGGAATCCCATAATCGCCGCGCCGGATAAGACCATATAGATAATAAAAAGTCCTTTTGAGGACAGAAATATATTTTTAGTAATCTTCATCGGCAATAGTCCTTCGGCTTTTTCCAAGATGAATCAGCGCGGTATAGAGAATAATAACGATTCCCAAGGTGCAAAAAGCTACAGGGCTTATCAACCGGTGAGGGAACCGATCTCCTATAACGGAGGTTAAAAACTGCTGAGTCGAGGCGGAATCAAGAAACCGCTCAAGAAAGAGAACTCCCCGAAAGGCTATGATTCCTAAAAACAGATTCGCCATGGGCCAGCCGCTCATATCCATGACAAACCGCAGAGAACTCAGCAAAAAAACAAGGGCAAACGCATAGAGCGCGAACATGACAAAACTTTCTTGGAACCGGCTTTTAAATTGGCTTGCGGCGAAATCGAAATCATGAAGCAGTTCGTTGAGGAAAAAAAACATATTGCTTTCCAAAAGAGCGGGATAAAATCCGGCGGACTGGGGATTGACGGCATCGCTGTTCTGCTCGATGCCGCGAGGCTGATATATCAGCGGAGTCTCCGGTATGGCGACGACCCGAGGGCTTTGCATATTTCCGGGGTCTTGCAAAAATATCAGAGACCTATCGGGCTGAGAGACGATAAGCCCCGGCTCGCCCAGATTAAGGGCTTTTTCGGAAGCGGCTTTCGGCGGAAACTGCCCGATCAGGGTTATCCCAAAGGCGATCATAACCGCCCAAGCCATGCCGAGAGCCGCTAAACATATAATCGACAGAGGAATAGATATGCCTTTCCGGGCGGTATAGCTGATCCCCAGCAGAGTAGCGAAATAAAGCGTAACCGGCAGGACTCTTTGAGCGGCGTCGGCAAGGTCTTGGGAGCGTATCTCCGACAGTACCGGCTCCGTCCGTATTGCGTCAATACGAATCTGGAGAAACGCGACCACCTCGGCTACCAAAAATACCACGGCGAAGCATATACTAACAACCAGAATCAGCCGTACTATATTTTTCATTTCCGCATCCACATTACGATTTATCCGGCAAGGCGTTCATTTTCTGTTTCAGTTCCAGCAACATAATGTCCGCGGAAGCATCGGATTTTTCCAGCTCTGCGAATCGTTTATCCAAACTTGAGTTAGACGTATAATCGTCCAGCTCTTTGGCGGCGTCGGCTTGAGCTTCCATTTGATCGACTTTTGCGGACATCCGGTCGAAGGCGTCGAACGCGCTTCGGTTGCCGGATACGCTTGCCATGGTATCCTGAATTTTCTGCTGGGCTTCGGCGCGTTTCGCTCTGGCGATGAGCAGGTTCTTTTTGCGCTGGGCTTCCTCGATTTTATTTTGAAGCTCCCGCAAGGATACTTTGAGCTTTTCCACCGCCGCTTTTTGGGCGTCCCATTGTTTTTTATACTCGCCGTACGCGCTGTCATACTCCTGTTTGCGGAGCAGGGCTTCTTTCGCCAGATCGTCTTTGCCGGCTTGAACGGCGAGCATAGCCTTTCGCTCCCATTCCTGCGCCTGCGTCTGCTGATTTACGGTTTCCCGTTCAAGTTTTTTCTCATCCGCTATGGCGAGCGCAACGGCTTTCTTGGATTCGATAAGCTGTTCATTCATATCAATGATCAGTTGGTTGAGCATTTTTTCGGGCTTTTCCGCCTTGCTGATCATATCGTTTACATTTGAGGAAACAAGCGTTTTGAGCCTTGAGAAAATTCCCATGTATCTACCCTCCGGACTAAGTTCTGTAACTTGATAATATCGGATAATGTTGAGCTAAGGCGAGGCTGAAGGCGTCCAGGGTTGCCATAAATTCCTCATAATCCATAGTATCGTATTCTAACGTATCGATTAAGATAATCCGATCTTGCTCTAAAGCGTACGCGCCGTGGACCACATCATTCGCGTTCAGTTCGAGCAGTTTTGTAAACAGCTCAAGCCGGCGTTCTTTAGGCGCGTCCATGACTAAGGTCCTACAGATAACCAGCGGCGCGGCGTACATAATCGCCACTTGGGGCATATCATGTTCTTCATCGTCTAAGAGCCACAGGTTATCGTCTATTTTCCGGTATGTATACCCTGTGAGGTACTGTTCTATTCTATTTTCCGCCATACCTTATCCTTTTAATTGATGTTTTTATTGTAGTATAAGTATATATATTTTGTCAAACCCCAGACAAGCGGGATGCTCCGCTTTCTCGATGAGCCGCAAGCCCTTCGGCTCCGGCGATTTGTTCGGCTCCTCGTACCGCTTCGGTCCAGCCGGTATCAGGGGAACACCGGAGGGTAGTGAGGAATTTGAGAAAATGCCGGACCGAAAGCCCGCCGGTAAACCGGGCGTTTCCCGCGGTAGGCAGAGTATGATTTATCCCCGCCGTGTAATCCCCCAGAACTTCCGCCGCGAGAGAACCGAGGAACAGAGAGCCGTAGTTGCTCAGCCGAGGAAGCCATAAATCCGGGTTCTCAACGTGAAGCTCAAGGTGTTCCGGCGCAATCACGTTCGCGATGCGGATACTTTCTTCCATATTAGGAGAGACGATTATAAGCCCTCCGGCATCGAGGGATGCTTTCGCGGCGGGAGCCGTAGCCAGCCGGACTTCGATACAGCGCAGTATCTGGTCAGCGAGGGCTTGATCGGGGACTACGGCTCTGGCTCTGGCGTCTGGATCATGCTCGGCTTGGGCGAGCATATCCGCCGCGGCGAAATCAGGATTGCCGTCGGCAATAATCAGCACATCCGTAGGACCGGCTACAAAGTCGATGCCCGCGGTTCCGAAAAGCAGACGCTTCGCCGCGGCGACATACTTATTGCCCGGACCTACGATTACATCGGCTTGGGGTATGGTCTCCGTGCCGAAAGCAAGAGCCGCAATCGCCTGCGCGCCGCCTACCGCGAATACCTTATGCGCTCCCGCAAGCCGAGCGGTCCCGAGAATCCGCCAGTCCGGGAGACCGTCCTCCATCGGCGGCGAAACCAGTACAACCTCTTCAACGCCGGCAGTAACCGCCGGAATAACCCCCATAAGCGCGGACGAAATCAGCGGAAACCGTCCTGCCGGAACGTACACGCCGGCTCGTCCCACCGGAATCACCCGCTGTCCCGGGATAAGCCCCGGCGCGATTTCATATTCAAAGTCCGTACACTGAGCTTTCTGCCGTTCCGCGAACCGGCGGATATGATTTGCCGCCAATTCCAGAGCTTCCGTTAAAGCCGGTTCGGTTTCCCGGAGCCTCTGATACGCGCCTTCAATCTGTTCAGGACGAACTTGGGTCTGGGCAGGAGCGTTTTTGTCGAACCGCCGAGCGAACCGCTGAACCCCGGCATCCCCTTCGCGGCGAACCGCGGCAATTATCTCGCGTACCGCCTCTAAAACCGCCTGACTTTCCTGATCAGCAGGTCTTCGTTTCCAGTAGGCGTCAAACTCCGCGCAGTCTATGACGTTCACAGTTCAAACTCCTTTTCCTTCCTTAAAAAATACGCAGTTCAGCCCGAAAGACCGGCTGTCCGCTGACCTGCCGCCGTCCCTCGACGGCGAGACTGCCCGCTCCGGCTTGCGCCGTCAGAAGTTCGGTAACTTCTCCGGTTTTGGTTTCGCTGAGGTAATTTATATCCAGACGCATCCGATCAGCCTGTTCCAACAGTCCCGGTTCCATAATATCCTGAATCCACTGGATATAGCGAGTATTATTAACGTGTCCGTTGAAATCGACGTCGGAATAGCGGGCGGTTCGTTCTCCGATTTTGCTCAAACCTTCCTGCGGTTCAAGTCCTGCCGCGCCTCCGGGGAGGACGTCCATAGTTTCATTCTGGGGCAGAGACTCGACGGCGGACTGAGGGCGCAAGGGACGGCGTCTCGCCGTATCCAGAATAAGCCACGCGCCTGCGCCTCGGACGAGGGGCGCGCCTGACGCGTCTCGAATATCGTATCCCCGGCGGGCGAAGAGTTTTTCCCAGCCGCGGCACCAAGTCCTGACCGTAATGGGTTCCCGATATTTCGGGCGGCTTTCGAGAACCACCGACATTCGGGAGAGCATCCACACCCGTCCGGTTTCCGCCATGACCCGCCGCCCTATCCCCAGCAGTTCAGCGTGATTTATCGCCGCTTCCTGAAAATAATCGCATACCGCCCCTAGGGTCAATCGATCCGACCGGTCTATAGCCATAAACCGCAACGGAAAGGTTTCAGTCCAACAATCAAGCATAGTATATGGTTTACCTAAATCTAAGAAAAAAACAAGCCCTCCACGCCCTAACCCCGGCGGACGCACCCCTCGGCAGAGTTCCCATCCCAGCCTACAGCGCAATCAGCAGTTTTTACAGAAACGTCAGCAGTATTTACGGAAACCTTAGCAGTGTTTACGAAGACTTCGTTAGACCGTATAAGAACTTCGCTAGACTGTACGGAAAAATCGCTAGACTGTACGAAGACTTCGCTAGACCGTACGGAAAAATCGCTAGACTGTACGGAAACTTCGTTAGACTGTACGAAGACTTTGTTAGACTGTATGGAAAAATTGTTAGACCGTACGGAAAAATCGTTAGACCGTATGGAAAAATCGCCGGAGTTGATTTTCTTCCTAAGATACGCTAGGGTAATCTTATGAACAAGCTGTTTTACGGGGATAACCTGACGATTATGCGGAAAACGCCCGCCGAATCCGTTGATTTGATTTACCTTGATCCGCCTTTCAATAGCAATCGGAGTTATAACCTGCTCTACAAAAACACGACGGGCTTGCCTATTCCCGAACAAATCGAAGCCTTCTGCGATACTTGGGAAATGGACTGCGAAAAGACCGAACTCGCCGAAAGGATTCCTAAGCTGATGCGGGACTACGGCATCCGAAACGACGCTGTCCAGTTTTGGCATTACCTGACCCTCTCGTTAAAAGAATCGAATCCCCGGCTTCTGGCGTATCTGATTTACATGACCGTCAGGCTCATCGAAATGCCCCGCATCCTCAAACCTTCCGGGTCAATCTATCTTCACTGCGATCCTACCTCAAGTCATTACCTCAAAATCGTATTGGACAATATCTTCGGCTTCAAAAATTTCGTGAATGAAATAATCTGGTACTACAAAAACGCAAGCCGGGGTAAAAAGAAACTTGCAAAATCCCACGATGTAATTCTCTGGTATTCTAAAACTGATACATACCAATTTAATGTGGAAGCCCTTTTAGTTCCCTTTGAAAGCGGTATGACTGAATGGCGTTATAAAAGAGGCGGACAAAAAGATAAACCTATGCCCGCGGGTAAAATCCCAGACGACGTCATTACGCTTCCGTCTCTCAATACCATGTCGAAGGAGCGGCTTGGGTATCCGACGCAGAAGCCGCTTGCCCTTTTGGAGAGGATTATTCAGGCGTCGTCGAAAGAGGAGGATACGGTGTTCGATCCTTTCTGCGGATGCGGCACCA
>JAIRPH010000003.1 GCA_031257135.1 Spirochaetaceae bacterium | reverse complement strand
CCACAAACCTGAAACCTTCGACCGCTTATGCTCGTCAGTTGAACGGCTTCTCAATACCGCTGAGAAGTGCGGTTCCATTGTAGGCATTGAGCCGGTAGCGCATCAGCACACGGTTGCCTCGATAGAACGCACGGCAGACCTTTTGGCTCGGTTTCCGTCGCCTGCGCTCAAGGTCATCTACGATCCGGTCAATCTCATTCCGGTAAACGGGCTTGACGAAGATCAGGCGGACTTCTTCAGCCGCGCCTTCGACGCGTTCGGACAGCATATTGCCGCAGTCCACGCGAAGGATTTCCGCATGGAACAAGGCAAAAAACGGGGCGATCTTCCTTCGGGAACCGGGTCTCTTGATTACCCCGCGCTTCTTTCCGAGCTTATGCGGCGGAAACCGGACGTCGATATACTGCTTGAAAACAGCATCCCCGCTCAGGCGCATAAGACGATGGCGTTTCTCTATGAAACCGCTGACCGGGTTTCATTATAAAAAGGGAATATCTATGACAACAAGAGACGAGAGAGGCTTGTTTTTGGATTATTCCGGCTCGTTTTAAGGAGAAAATATATGGATAAAGAAAAGATGATTGCCCTTATCCGGGAGCTTTCGCAAGCAAACGGCGCGCCGGGCTTTGAGGATGAGGTGGTCCGCATCCTCCGGCGGCGTTGCGAAGGCTTAGGGGAAATCAGGGAAGATTCCTTACGCAATCTGTATGTGCGCCGTAAGGAAAACCGGGGAAATCCGGCGGTTCTGCTGGACGCTCATACTGACGAAGTAGCCTTTATGGTACAGCATATTTGCGCTGACGGAACCTTGAAATTCATTCCCCTCGGGGGCTGGGTTCCTGCGTGCGTGTCGGCTCATCCGGTCAGGGTGCATACGTCTAAGGGATATATTCCCGGCATTGTAGCCAGTAAGCCTCCGCACTATATGTCCGAGGCGGAACGTACCGCGGTTCCTAAGCTGGCGGATATGGTTATCGACGTGGGCGCGGTTTCTAAGGAAGATGCGGTTAAGAATTTCGGCGTCCGCATCGGCGAACCGGTTGTGCCGGATACGCCGTTTCAGCATCTCAAGGATCATGACCTGTTATACGGTAAAGCCTTCGACTGCCGCATCGGGTGCGCCGCGGCGGTTGCCGTATTGGAAGCCCTTGAGGGAACGGTTCTTCCGGCGGACGCGGTGGGCGTTTTTACCGCTCAGGAGGAAACCGGAATCCGAGGCGCCCGGGTTGCGGCGAACACGGTGAAACCCGCGGCGGCGATTCTTTTTGAGGGCAGTCCCGCGGACGATACCTTCTCCAATCCTGAGACCGCGCAGACCGCGCTCAAAAAAGGTCCCATGCTGAGGCACATCGACGCGGGTATGATAACGAATCCCCGGTTTCAGCGGCTGGCGTTGACCATTGGCGAGGAGCTGGGCATCCCGGTACAGCAGGGAGTCCGTACCGGCGGCTCGACCAACGGCGCGTATATTCATATATCTAATCAGGGCGTACCGGTTATTGTTATCGGACTGCCGGTGCGCTACGCCCATACGCACTGTTGTTTTACCGCGTATCAGGATTTTGAACACGCAGTAAAACTTGCCGTTGCAGTGATTAAACGCCTGACCCCGGACATCATCGCGGGTTTTTAGGTGAAACGTCCTGCGGCGTATTCGAGGAAGGTTATGCCGCCGTTTTTCAGCACCCCGGCGTCAGCTTGACCGAGCGCGAGCAGGGCTTTAATAGCCCATCCGTGGGAGACCGCTATGAAATCCCGAGGCTGAAAGATTTCCGCGTACTTGAGCAGGGTCTGCGCCATACGCTCCTGCAACGGTTCCCACGGCTCGATTTCACTGCACTGACCGTCCGGGTAGAGCCGGTCGAATTCCGGGATGAGCATCCCCGATATGCGTCCCAAATGCCGTTCCGTAAACCCCGGGTCGGCGAGGATCGTTTGGATGCCGAGCTTGCGCGCGATAATCTCCCCGGTCTGCCGAGCCCGGGCAAGCGGGCTGGAGACTATTGCCGTCCAGAGGGAGCCGCTCAGACGGTCTGCGGCGTCTGCGGCTTGACGCTTTCCGGTTTCGTTCAGGGGGATATCTTCCTGACCCTGCATTTTTCCGAGGCGGTTCCAATCGGTTTCGCCGTGCCGGACAACCGCTATCTTCATGGCTTATCGGCGAGCTGTATTTCAACGACCGTATCAATCGGATCAGGAAGGGGATAACTGTCCGCGCTTTGAGGATTGAGGAAAAAATAGGCGTTCCGCTTGTATTCCGCAAGGTTCCAGTAGTCCGCGAGGCGCAGTTCACTGCCGTCCGCGAGGAGGCGCAGTTTCGCGATTTTCCCCGGGAGATTCGGCAGGCAGACCGCTCCGGCTTGAGGCTCGAAGAGGTGCGCGTAGAGCTTATCGCCCTTGCGGGTGAAGCGTCCCCATTCGGGCTTGTCCAGCCCCGCGGAGCCGCACCCGTAAACGCTCTCGCTGTTGCGGTTCATCCATTGCCCGACCTGTTCCAAGATTTCCGCGGAAGCCTGCGGGATGCGTCCTTTGGCGTCGGGTCCCACGTTCAGCAGGAGGTTGCCGTTTTTCGAGACGCACTCGACCAGCATCCGGACGATCATATCCGCGGGCTTCCAATGCCTGTCCGTTGCGGCGTATCCCCAATGGTTGTTCAGGGTGATGCAGGCTTCCCAGGGGACTGGGTCTCCAAGCTCGTTGCGGATGCCTTCCGGGGGGATCATTTGTTCCGGGCAGGCGAAATCTCCTGACCACGAGGCGGGATTCGCGCTGAGAATCGTCCCGGAATGTTCGCCTGAGCCTTCCAGCCGGTTGTCTACGATAAGGCGAGGCTGAAGTTCCCGAACCATTTCGATTAACTCCTTAGCTTTCCAAGTTTCGCCGGACATATCGCCGTAGGAAAAATCGAACCACATACTATCGATATGCCCGTATTGGGTGAGCAGTTCCCGAATCTGTCCGTGCATAAACTCGAGGTAGCGGCTGAAATTGCGGTTTTCGTTGCTGAAATCTTTACGGTTCCGCATAGGGTGGTGACGGTCGCCGTAGTGAGGGAAATCCGGGTGCCGCCAGTCGATAATCGAGAAGTACAGTCCCGCCCGGATGCCTTCGCCGCGAAAGGCTTCGAGGTATTCCGCAACCAAGTCCCGCCGGGCTGGAGTATTCGGGGCTTTGAAATCGGTGAGGGCGGTATCCCAGAGGCAGAATCCGTCGTGATGTTTGGCGGTCATAACCGCGTATTTCATGCCGGCTTTTTTTGCCAGTTTCGCCCATTCCCGGGGGCGGTATTGAGAGGCGTCGAATTCGCTGAAGTAGCGGAGGTATTCCTCATGGGGCATTTCTTCGGTACTGCGGACCCATTCTCCTCGGGCGGGGATGGCGTACAGTCCCCAATGAATAAACATCCCGAACCGGGCTTCGGCGAACCATGCAGTCCGGGCTGTGCGCGCTTCTATCAGTGCATTTTTCATGTTTGCCAGTATAAGAAAAAGAAACTAAAAAGAAAAGCCGAGGCAGTCCTTGACAAAACAGGTATATATTCGGTTCTGGGTCCGGCTTTTTCTCCCGCTTACCGGCTTATTTGTCAACTAAGGCGGATTTTCTTATATTTTAGTAAGCGGGTAAAAAAAATACTGCGTCCGTCCGGGCGCGAAGGTGAAAGGTATGAATCCTGAAAAATTGACGATAAAAGCGCAGTCCGCGGTGAATGAGGCTTCCAGTCTCGCGCAAAAGGCGGATCATCCGCAGATTGAAACCGAGCATCTGCTCTTAGCCCTGCTCCAGCAGGAAGACGGCATCGTGTCCCCGATTATCGAGCGCATCGGCGCGGACCC